>JBIKSC010000003.1:0-32413 GCA_044348775.1 Flavobacteriales bacterium
AGTTGGTTGCTTGGATGAAAGTCTTTGCAATTCAATTTCTATCCATGCAAGTCATAGGGCGCGATATTCTATATGCTGTGTTGGAGGAATAAAGTGTGGAAGCGAAAGCTTCCTGCTTTTTCTGCTATAGCATGCAGGGCTACCTTCAACTTCGTCACCCTCATCCTCACCCCCAACTCAAGAACTGGCATTTCAGTCCCCAGTCCCCAGTCCCTATCACCTGTAACCTATTACCTATTACCTATTACCTATCTCCTCACCCCAAATGTTTCTCCAACAACTCCAACTCAACCTTCTGCACATTGGCGTTGTGAATAGCGACCTGACGTATCCACTGCATGCCGCGGCGAAAGGTTTTGACATAGAACTCTCGGTGGTTGGTGAGCAGGGCAGAGCGCTCTGGATCTTTTTCGTCTTTCAGGCTAATGACCTTTTCGAGAATATAATAGTCGCCATGCGGAGTCCATTGGCTGCCCACTTTTTCGCAGGGGAGCTGTATAAAGCTTTCGCGTGAGGAGTTTTCAACTTGCTGGGTCTTCATGCCAATGTCATCGCGCTGCAAGTCGCGGTGCAATAACTCGAGCTCCACGGCATCGGCACAGCGCACCAGCGATTGAAAAGCATACCGCACTTCGTCGGCACTGAGCGGGTTCTTTTCAATGTCCTTCAAGAACAAAGGCAACTCAATCATCATCGACACATACCACTTCGAACGTTTGGCTTCTTTGGGCAAAACGCATAGTTTAATACCAGGCAGATACAATGGCTTCAGATGCGGAAACTCCTGAAACACTTGCTTAAATCGGTTGAGCTTCTGATGCCCGGCCAGCGGGGTTGTCATACGCAGGCAATACACGGTTTGATCGAACGCTCCGCTGCCAATGGGGTCAAACACCATCTCGATGCGCACCGGTTGGCGGCGGCCATCGCTTAGCATGGGGTCCACCAGCAGACTGTGCTCATCGCCGCCTTCAATGCTGAATATCTCGACCGGCAATTCAGGCATGCTTTCCAAGGCGCCCATAATGGAATCCTGAATGCGCTGCAATGAAAACGTATCGATGTGTATCTCGGGCTGTTCAATGCTTGCAAAGTCGCTGTGAAGGGCGGGGTAGGGGTCGCCCAAATTTCCGCGTGATGGCTTGCGCAGTAGTTGGATCCAGTCTTCCATGTCTTCGGGTTCATGCTCCGAATGGGGTTGCTGATTGACTTGAATGCCTTTGTCGATGAGCGTCTCCTCACGAAACTTTCGTCGCATGAATCGACGCATATGGTCTTCATCGACACTGTTGCGCAGGTATGGATAGTAGATGGCGAGTGTGGATTCTTCGTTCTCGTTGAGTCTACGTTCGATTTGACCAAACATGCGATCCACGCGACCGATGCGCTGCTCGTTGTCGCCTGGTGTCCAGGCCATGCCGTAATGATAAATCGTATCGCAGAAATGCTGCAGGTTCACGCCTTCTTGCAGCACCGAGGTGGAAACGAGCACGTCGGGGAAGAAGGGCGTGTTGAAGCTCTTGAGCATCGTTTGGTTTGCATTGTCAGCATTATAAGGTACGATGGGCTGTGCGTTGCGGAAACAATCCCAATTCTCGTTGACCAAATCGCGCCGATTGTGGATGTTGAACACCTTGCCGTAAATAGTCGTGAAATGCAAAATGCTCTCTTGCACCTGCTGATAGAGGTGCCAATGCTGAAGCGATTTCCGTATCTCTTCAATCCATGATCGATACGCTGCCATCGGGCTGCGGTCGCGTCCGGCCGAAACTTTAACATAGAGCTCGTAGAGCTGAACAAGTCCTTCGGAAGCGAGCAGGGTTCCTTTCTCCACAAACGCGCACAATGCCTCGCGCTCATAGGCATCGAGGGCGGTATATGCCTGCATCACCGCTTGTTTACGCTCGGGCGAAAGCGAAGGGTCGTTTTGCAATACTTCCCAAAACACCGTGAAGAAGGTATCGATGCGCTTCACGGGTGCATTCATGGGCTCAAGGGGCGATCGAATCTCCAACAGGCTTCGTATGTCTTCGGCCTTGGCTCTGTCGGAGAGCGCATTCATGCGATGCTTCAAGGCCGACAGGTAGTAGTTTTCTTTGCCTTCGCTTTCGCCATCGTACGCATACACCTGAAGGTCGAAGTAGGGAAGGGCAAACTGGTCGGCGCCGGGTGAGAAGAACAGGGTAAAGGGTCCTGTCTTCGAGTGACTCATACGCAGCCTGAACAACGAGGCGTGCGTGCTGGTGGGGCGTTCGCTTTTGCTCGTCTTAAAGAGATCAAGCACTTTCGATTGCGGTATGTTGCTTCTGCCCTCCAATTCATCCGTGCTTATTTCTTCACGCTCATCCGTGTCGCTTTGCAGGAATCGGTTGAATCGGGTTCTGTTGAGCTGCTCATACCACAAGTCTGTTAAATCGCCTTTCTGTAGCTGCTTCCAGAAGTTGCGGTCGTGTGCCTCCAACACGCGCTGTGCTATTTCGAATACCGATGGTATGCGCCGCACAAATACCACGGCCTTTTCATGTGCATGATGCGTAATCAACCGATCGACCAACTCGTCGTATTTCGGATGCCCGGGATGGTGCTTGAAGATGGTGCGGTATTGTTCTGAAATACGCTGCAGAATATGGGCATCCGACCCACGACTGAAATCGCGACGTTGCTCGCCTCCGTCTTCATCATCCGATTGGTTGGGGCGGGCTATCTGCTGAGGTATGAGCTCCACGCCTTCGAGGTAGCGCATCATGCGCGTAATGCCGCGACCGCCGGTTTTCTGTTGTTGCTTGATGGCTTCTTTCGCCAGCTCGTGTTGGTAGAGTCCGAAAAACATTTCGCCCAGCGGGTCTTCGCTGAAGTCGCTGGCGTGCTCGCGCTCATCGCGGTAATTGTACTTGTTGAAGCCCGCTGTTCCGAGACGGCGCAAGCGTCGTACGCAAAGTCTATTTAGTATTTCGTTGGGGTCAGCCTGTTGAAAGGCATCTGTAAAGTAAGAAACGATGTTGCCTATGTCGCGCGCCGAACCGTGGTTGGGCGTTGCTGTGAGCAGCAATACTTGCTTGGCAATGCGTTCACGCGTTTTGCGCGACTCGCCAAAGAAAATCTTGGCGGTTTGGGTGCGAATGCTGCCTCCTTCTGCATGGCGGAAGTAATGCGCTTCATCTACGATAATCAAATCAAAGAAGGGAACCCCTGGCTCTGCGTGTCGGTCTATTTCATTGCGCAACAGTTGAGCTACATCGGCAATACAGTCGGGCGATTCGTTGCGCAGTTTTCGACTGATTTCGTCGAGGGGAGAAATGCCCAGCGATTTCAGGCGGCTCATGGTAAGGTCGCCTGAAAGCAGAGCACTGAACGACGAAATTTTGCCAAGGAAGAACTTACCCCAGCCTTGCTGCACCGATCGCACAAGCTCATAGAGGTTGCTGCAAAAGATCATCTCGTTGAGCGGCTGTTGCCCCACAATGCTCTTTACTACGTTGTCGTTGTGGCGGTAGTGCTTTCGAATGAACTGCTGATATTCACCTTGCCAGTTGCGCGCAATTTCCTCGCGCGGCACCAGCACCAATATGCGCGCTTTAGGATTCTCTCGCCAAAGTGCGGCACAAACGCTCAAGGCCTGAATGGTTTTTCCCATGCCTACCTCATCGGCCAGCAAAGCCACGCGATGCTCCTGCATGAGGTTGTAAGCCTTGGCAGCACCCAAAGCTTGCAAATGGCGCATACCCGGATTCGTTGCATCGAATTGCCAGTTCGGATCGGAAGAATCGAACGTGACGAGCTGTGCTATGTATTCGGGAGTTATACGCATATCAATTGCTGAGTCGCTCTTCGATGAAAGATTTCCACTGGTTGATTTGGCGAGGGGAATAGTCGTATTTGGATTGAATTAGTTCGTTTAGCACACGCTCCGATTGATGAATGGGTTCAATGAATTCGCCCGGGTCTTTGATGGCCCGATTATAATATTCGATGACAGCATTGAACTTCGAAATGATGAACCACAGGTAAATGCCGTTTTCCGAAAACGAACGTCCTAGGTGGTCTTGCTCTTGCGTCAGGTGTTTTTTGATTTCATTAATGTTGCCCGGCATCACGCGGCCAATCTTGCGAAGTTTATTGGTGCGGTCATCGCCTTTTTTCACCTCGTCGATTCGTTTCTTCATGCATTCCAATGCATAAAACGCATTGAACCAACCGCGGTAGTTATGGGTCTCGCGCGTCAGATTTTTTTCACCCGTGATGGCTTCGGTAAACTCGGTCGAGTAGTTTACGATTTGCCATTCGGTTTGTCGTTCGGGCGCTTCCGTGAACCAACTCATCATGCAATCGCTCAGATTTTGAAAGCCGTTTATGGGGCGGAACGACAATCCTCTTTCGCGCATATAGCCTTGATAAACCGTGTTGTTATTAGAGTCCTTGATCGAAAAAAAGCGGTCGGTGAGTAGCCTGAGTTCAAATGATTTGATGGATACAGGCTGCTTCCATTTTTTCAGCGATACTTCTCCAAGACCGGGTATATGGATGGACGAGGAAAGCGAAAGGTCCTCAACCAGTGTTTCATATTCGGGCGACACGATGCTTACATGCAATAATTCCCAATCGAGTAGGAGGTCGACAACCACTTTACATGGGTGGGTTGCGTTGTCGGGGTCTTCGTTCAATTCTTCCGCATGGCAACACGTTGGGTTGGTGAGCGGATTCAATCGCAGCGACTGTTCGATGGCTTGGCGCTCGCGGCTGTTGAGCGATACAACCACACCGGCTTCTATGTTGTTGCTCCCACTTGAAGCGATGTTCATGCCTGCCTGTGTCATATTCCATGAACCTATGGCTACTGCATGCGACGTGAGCCACACTTTGCCATGAACGAAAACGGCAGGATCGATTCCGGCAACATCATCGCGCAGAAAGTGCACACCCGACATAGCCGATGCCTTTTCAAAGTTCTCAGTTTCAATGCGGATTTTTTGATTTTCGTTGGTTGCAGGGACTATTTCGATCGACGACCACCCGCGTGTATTCAGTTGTCGGATTACTTCCCCCAGTTCTTCGCTGAAGTAGGGACTCCAAATGCGCAAAGAACCTGTTTGGTTCTTACGCTGCATTTCATCGAGCCAAAGCGTAGCATCCAAACTGCTTGTGAACTTCCAAGGTGCTGAGTCTGCTTCTGTCTTTAGGTTTTTCAACCTGCGCAAAGCAGGTGCTGCGTCAATTCCGTGGACTTTAGCGAGTGACTGAAAGAAGGAGTGAGCCGCTCGTGCATTCGATGTATCGAGAATGGGTTCCAGGAAAAACGACTCTCGGTTGCGGGCCCATCCGCTGAGTGTCATGTTAAACGAGCCGGTCAAAAGCCAAAACTGGCCTTGGTCGTTTTCGAACAGCGCAACCTTGGGATGAAACACGCCACCGGCGAACGTGTTGCCGAATCGATGCGCTTCCATAGCGTGCAAATCAACTGCCGTTAGTTTGGCCTTGCCCGTGATCATGAGTTGTTTCGCGTCGTAAAACACGCGCACATCCATGTATTCGTCGGTGTTGTCTGCGTTGAGGGCTGCACTCAGCGTTTCGTAATCTTCGGGACGACTCATGTCGCGGGCGTCAATTCCCATCAATGCGCTAAGGATGTATTTCTCGAAGAAGGAAATATCCAGATTAAAGGTCGTGAACCATGCAGTCCGAATCTTACCCATCGCCTCGAGGCGTCCCTTCCAATATTGATAGAGTTGAATTCCGGCCTGCATCTTATAAACTCTGTTGGATGAATTTCAGGCTATCGAGGTAGTACGAGTGCAGCCACGGCTGCAACTCCATGTATTGACCGATCGTGTTATACGATCCTGGTAAGGAAGGGGCGTAAAAATGATGCAAGGTATCGTCGGTGTTGAGCTGAACCCAGGCACTTCCACCGCGCGCTTGCATGATGGTACCGTGGTAGTTGAACAGCCCCGTAATCCAATCGCGTGTAGTTCCGTCTGCCATGGCCAATGCCGCGAGTTGTTGTAAGCGGGGTATAGCCGGGTTGGGAGAGAAGTGGATGGATGTTCTCCATAGTTTTCGGAATTCGCTCAGTTCCTGCTCATAGTCGGGCACCTTCTTGATGCCACGTTGCGCGAGGAAGCGGAGAATGAACTCGCTGTGCGAAAGGAAGGGCGCTACCTCTAAGATGGATTGCACCTTGGTTTGTTCTTCCGGTTCATCGGTGAGTTGGGTAACAGCCTGCCGGAAAACGTTTTCGTAGGGCACAGGTCCACTCTCGGGCGCGTAAGTTCGTAATGCCTCATATACCGCCATGCCCGCTCCGCGTCGTATGCCGAGTTGGTCGAGCCAAAATTGCTGCGCCAATGGATGCAGCGAACGCTTACCAAATGCCTTGCGGTAGCCTTGCATGAGTTGAAGAAATGCAGGATCACTCGCAGCGGAATTGAGTGCAATAGTGGGATGTCCTTTGGTGCGACGCTTGAGCAAGTCACGGCGCAGGTAAGCGAGCAGTGAGGAACGAAGCTCTGCCACTGCGGTCCATTCTTCGAGCCAATGTTTGCACTGCGCCCACAGTTCGATGGATTGCGGACGGTCGTAACGGTAAAAGCGATCGAAGAACCCCATCTCGATGAGCGGGTTTTTGTATCGGCCGCTCATACCCATGACGATTTGCCTTTTCAGTATGCCATGATTGCGTGAGGCGCGCAGCATGTAGCCTTGCGGGTCGCCATTGTTCTTCACGCTGCGCCACTTGGAAAGTCCAAGCACTCCCAATCGTTCTACTTCCTCAGCCGTGGTGAAGTCATCGCTATAGGCCAGGGTCGAAACATCTTCCATGAAAATGAGCAGTCCCGATTTCATTTCGAATTCGCTCCGCCAGTCGCTATATTGCTTCAATGCCTGTTCAACCTCTTCGGAGTAGTTATCGAAGAGCGAACGCAGCACCGCATGATGAAATACGTTGATGGTAAACACACGCGCATCGTTGGCGATGGTCGTAAGGCGGTCTTTGAAAATGGATTGTCCGTAGGATGTCCAGATGGCACTTATGCCCATAGGGTCTACCGATGACTCCTGAATCAGGTCATAATCGGGTAGAGTAAAGAGGGCGGGAAGCATGAGGTTTGTTCAATTCCTAAGCAACGAAAATAAGCCGTTCACCGCTACCAACAATTGGTCGTTGAAAGCTCCCCGAGTTGTAACAAGTTGACTGACCAAAATCAGTGTAACATTGTAAAGAGAAGAGGCGTATCTACTGCCAAATCTTTAAACTGTGAAACTAAACCGTATTGCCCTTTTTACTGCCCTGGCATTCTCTGCCGGCGTGAACGCACAAAATGATGTGTCAACCCTCGATTTCTCCTGCAGTAAGCTCGATGAACAAGGCGTGCTGTGGATAGGGTCCATAGGGGAAGGACTGTGGAAGGTTGATGGAAGTTCCATCGAAGCCCACACAGTGGTTGGTCATGCTCCCAGGGCCGATTTCTACGCCATGACGATGGATCCACAAGGTCATTTATGGTTGGCATGTAAAAATGGATTGGTGGAGTATGATTACCAGCGTTGGAAAGACATTCCTATGTCTGGACCCTATGTAGCTTCTACACAAAACGTGACGGCACCCACCGAGCGAAACAGGATTGTTCAGGGCTTGTCAGTAAACCACATGGACCATGCACTCATGGGCGTGGAAGATGCTACCACCGGGCAGAAATTGCTAATGCGATTCAATGGTCAGACCTATGTCGATCTTATCAAGCCCTTTAAGGCAACTGCCGTTTTCGAAGATTTGGATGCCATGATTTGGATGGCCGGTGGCGGCTATAAAATGGAAGGAGGTAAACTTGTATCTAAGGTGACCATTCCATCGGGTAATATTACGTGTGCATTACAAGACAGCCGCGGCGATGTGTGGCTGGGTATTGACGGCAACGGCATCTTTCGCTATGATGGAACATCAATGCGTCACTATGGCGAAGACCATGGTTTCAATGCTGCACGCATTACCTGTATGCACGAAGATAAAAAGGGAAAGATCTGGATGGGCATTGAGAAGTTAAACGGCGACAAGGCTCAGAGTCTCTCATACTTCGAATCGGGAGCGTTTCATCATTTGGAAGACTCTAAAGATTGTCCGGTTCAATCCGTTAACACCATTGCCTCGGACAAGAAGGGGCTGGTTTGGTTTGCTGGTAATGATGGTGCGTTGTATCGATTCAATGGTCGTTCCTTCTTAACCATCGATACTTCGCGCTTTTTGGAGAAGCGATAATTGACAGTTTGCTCGAGTGTGTTGTTACCTTCGCGGTCATGCAAGACAAGACACTTTACGCCAACGCACCGGCTTATTATACCTATTATTTCGATCTAGTAGAAACCAACGATCTTCTTCAGGAATTGAAGGAAGGTGGAAGTCGCATTACCGATTTCATAGCTTCGATTCCCGAAGAAAAATGGCACCACCGCTATGAGCCCGAAAAATGGACAGTTGCGGAAGTCGTTCGCCACATCATTGAAACGGAACGCATATTCGCGTATCGCGCCTTGCGCTTTTCTAGGTTCGATGGCACACTGTTGCCCGGATTTAACGAGAACGAATTCATTGCCCACTTGGCTGATGTCCCGTTCTCGAAGCAACAAACCTTAGGGGAATTTCAAACCGTTCGCGCAGCAACCATTAGTCTCTATGAATCCATGAATGACCGCATGCGTTCGTTTATGGGAAATGCAAACGGATTGTCGGTGTCGGCCGAGATGTTGGGGTTCATGATAGTGGGACACACGGAGCATCATGTGGGTGTTATAGAGGAAAGGTATTTATAAGGACGAGGGACGAAGGACGAGGGACAATGCAGGCCTTCTGCGTATCTGTCGGTAGGGACGCATTGCATGCGTCCATTCCTTGCGCGAAGGAATTGTTTCGATTTCCCAAGGCAGCCATCTGTATGTCTATCGGCAGGGACGCATTGCATGCGTCCATTCCTTGCGCGAAGGAATTGTTTCGATTTCCCAAGGCAGCCATCTGTATGTCTGTCGGCAGGGACGCATTGCATATGTCCCTTGCATGCGTCCATTTTATTATCCATCTGACAAATCGCACATGCATTTGTAGTCGCAGCGTTTTCCTTTGACAACGAATGCGATTATCCGTTTTTTTGATTGTGTTGTTGTTGGCGGGATGCAGCTATGCTCCGCTGCGCGAAGTGCCTTCTGTGGTGGCCGCTGATACCGCTGCTGTAGGGAGAATTCCTTCAGACCAAGATGAAGCGTTGCGTTTCATTCAAGTGAAGAGCGATGTGCAGGTTAGCCAATATTTCGAATCGATCGACTCGTTGCTCACCTTCATTGACTCCGTATTCGGCATTCAACTGAGCGAGTATGAATTGGTGCATGCGAATCGATGGATTCTCGACACGCTCATGTCGTTCGACTATTATACAGCGAAAGAGAATGGGAGAATCATCTTCGATCAGAAGCAATGCACGGTATTGCATGCAGGCGACCACTTAATGGTGCCCGATTCTATGGAGGTCCAAGCCATTCGTACGAAATTGAAAGGGGTAATGATAGAGGTGAATATCCCGGAGTTTGCATTGAGAATTTGGGAGAACGATTCGCTAATCCACGCGTGCCCTGTTCGCGTTGGAAAAGACGAGCGCAAGTACCTCGCTTTGGCAAGACATGAAGTCAATTTACGCACTCCCATTGGTGACGGTCATATTGTGCGTATTGAACGAAATCCCTTGTATATAAATCCCGTCGATGGTCATCGCTACAAAACAACATGCCGCGATGATGGTAGGTACACCCAATTGCCGCAGATTCCATTTCTGGAGCCGGAAATAAATGGCATTCGCAGCGGCGCTCTCATTCATCCCACCACGAACAGAAGCACACTGGGTAAGGCAGTCTCAAACGGTTGCGTTGGTTTGAGTGAAGCCGATGCCTGGATGGTGTATTACCATGCTCCGCTAGGCGCGCGGGTGAGGTTTCGATACGAATTGGTGGTTACAGATAGCAGCGGGCATCAACGAACACTCGACGATATCTATCAAAAAAATACCTCGTCGCGATAAAACGACGAGGTATTCAGCAATATCTCTTAATTTTTTAAATGCGTTCAATGACCATGGCACTGGCGCCACCGCCTCCGTTGCAAATGCCTGCGCCGCCAACCTTAGCGTTGTTTTGCGCCAGCACGTGTATAAGAGTCACGATAATGCGAGCACCTGAGCAACCCAGCGGATGCCCCAAGGAAACAGCTCCACCGTTCACGTTTACTTTCGATGCATCGAGTCCCATTTTCTGGGTGTTCACGATTCCTACCACCGAAAATGCCTCGTTGAGTTCTACAAACTCAAGGTCAGACATGTTGAGACCTGCCTTGGCAACTGCTTTTGGAAGGGCCAACGATGGGGTAGTGGTGAACCACTCCGGAGCCTGCTCTGCGTCGGCATAACCGCGCACTTTGGCAATAGGCTTCAGTCCGAGTGACTCCATTTTTTCTTTGCTCATGAGAATAAGAGCCGCGGCTCCGTCGTTCATGGTGCTGGCATTGGCTGCAGTTACCGTTCCTTCTTTGGTGAAGGCAGCGCGCAAGCCGGGCACTTTATCGAAGTTTACATTCTTATATTCTTCGTCTTCGCTGAAGGTTACCACATCGCCTTTGCGTCCGGTAATTTGAACAGGAACAATCTCGGCGTTGAATTTACCCGCAGCCCATGCCGCAGCTGAGCGCTTGTAACTCTCAATCGCAAATGCATCCTGCTCTTCACGTGTGATTTTGCATTCTGTAGCACACATATCGGCAGCTACACCCATTGCGTAGTTGTGGTACACATCGGTAAGACCATCTTTAGCCAAACCATCTATCATGCTCACGTTGCCATATTTGTTTCCCCAACGGAGGTTTTCAGAATAGAAAGGAACCTGGCTCATGCTCTCCATGCCACCGGCAACCACTACATCGGCATCGCCCAGCATGATGCTCTGCGCACCTTGCATGATGGCTTTCATGCCCGAAGCACATACCTTATTAACGGTTGTGCAGGCTACGCCATCAGGCAATCCGGCAAACTTTGCAGCCTGGCGAGCAGGTGCCTGACCGAGGTTAGCTTGAAGCACACAGCCCATGATTACTTCATTGACTTCTTTAGGATCGAGTTGAATACGATCCAGAGCGCCTTTAATAGCAGCAGCACCCAATTTGGTTGCTGAAACAGAGGCGAGAGCACCACCGAAACTCCCTAGCGGAGTGCGCACGGCGGCTACGATAAAAACTTCTTTCATTGAGAATTTTTTTAGGGCGCAAATATACGCTCCTTACTTATTTGAACGAATCGGAGGCAAGGCTTATCCTTCCATTCCGCCTTCGTTCTGTTTCATGTTTTTACGCTTGAATAGAGCAGCATCCACCTTACCGAACTTCCATCCGAAATTGAAGCGCAACAACTGCCAGTCGCGGCGTTTGAAGGTGTCTTGTATGAATATGTCTGTTTCACTGTGCGTAAACTGAACGCGGGTGCGCAACACGTCTTGCATAGATAAAGTAAGGGTCATGTTCTTGTTCTTCCCGAATTCCTTTTTTACGGAAAGGTCAAGCCCGTAGGTTGGTTCAACATACCCTTGAACGGTATTGTCGGTCCCTCCCCACATTCCACCGCCACCGCCACCGCCGCCGCGACCGCCTCCTCCACCTTCCATGCCGCCGGCGCGGTCGCTCGAACCTACAGTAAGGGCTTTGCGGCTGCTGTAGTCAAACAAGGCCTGAAAAGTGAAGCCTTTGGGTAATTTGAAAATTGCGTTTGTCTTGGTCCACCAGCTCGATTGGCTGTTGGTGAGTGTTGGACTGATATTCGTGCCGTCGATAGAGGAGTTGTAGAGGTTCAGGTTCATAGTAAGGTCGAACCACGGGGTAAAGCTGTTACGGCTTACAAACTCCAAACCTACAGCGGTGCTGCTCGAGGCGTTGTCGTAGGTGTTTACCACAATGTCGCGCTGCATAATCGGGTTGAACTCGGTGACCTGATTGCGAATGGTCAGGTTGGTAATGTATCGCGCATAGGCGGTTGCTATGAATACGTTCTTTTTGTTGTACGACTTCTGGTAACTCAACTCGGCCAAATGGGTAAACTCCGGCTGCAGTTCCGGATTTCCGCGGCTCACGTTCAAGCTGTCGCTGTAGTCCACAAATGGAATGAGTTGCATGAACGATGGGCGACTAATCTTTCGCGACAATGCCAGTTGAACGTCCTGCGTTTCGCTTATAACCCTTGTCAGATAGAGCGATGGGAAGAGACTGATGGGGTATTGAACCTTGAAAGTCAATGTAGTGTCGCGGAGTTTTCCTTCATAGTTGCTACTTTCAGCACGAAGTCCGAGTTGGTATTTCCATTTCGCAGCATTCTTGGAAACCGTTCCGTAGGCTGCGTAAACCTGATCAACGAATTCGTAATTGACCAATAAGCCGGGAAGTTGCTCGTATTGACCGGTCGCTTCATTCAGGCGAAAATTGTCGTATATGCTTTCGTAGTGTCGAACCGAGCCGCGTAGCCCCGCTTCCACCTTTAGCTTGTCGCTAATCTTGCTGGTGTAGTCGGTTTGCGAAGTGTACAACTGCATTTTACCGCCACCCGACTGGCGCTGAATGTTGGCTAATGCATCGGAATAGCGGCTTACGTAATCCCCTTGAAACGAGCTTTCAATCAGGTTAACGTTTATGTCGGCGGTGAGCTCGGTGCCTTCTTTCGCGAAGAGGTGTTTGTACAAAAGGCTGGTGCCGTAGTTCTGAAATTGACGGTTCGTCTCTGAGTTTCTGATGTACTCGCTTGACGTTGTTGAGCTGTCATTTATAAGGTCAGTAAATGCATTGATCGAATCAATTGGGTTAAATTGACCTTTAGTTACGCTTTGCGATAAAGTCCATGTGTTTCTATTATCCATAAACCAGTCGGCTCCAATTTTCCCGCTCGCGAAATACCCAAGATTTGTTGATACCTGATTTTGAGAGAGGTTGGATGTTTCATTTGGATAGTATGTGATTCGCTTTGTTTCACCCTCACTTAAGCTCTTGCGCTGGTTGTAATTACCATTGGCGAAGAAGTTAAACTTCCCTTGACGCAGGTTGATGTCGCCGCCGATGTTGGTTCTTGGGCGACTATCAGCTCCAGCACGAAGGCTGCCGTTATAACCCATGCCTCGGTTGTGCTTCATCACGATGTTTACGATGCCACCGCCGCCGCCACCAGCATCGTACTTGGCCGATGGGTTGGTAATAACCTCTACCTTTTGAATCGCATCGGCTGGTATTTGATCGATGGTCAGTGTGGTTGGTCTGCCGTCAATGAAAATCTGAGGGGCGCTATTGCGCATGGTCACATTTCCATCTAGGTCTACTTGCACAGAGGGTATGTTGCGAAGCACGTCCTCTGCTGTACCCCCTGCATTCATCGGGTTTTTCTCCACGTCATAGATGCGTTTGTCAAATTCGATTTTAAAGTCTCCATCACCGCCATCGATAACTACTTCCTTCATAGTGCTGCTTACAGCGAGCTTAATATTACCCAGATCTTTCTCAGGCATTCCCATGCCTTGGCTAGGGTTGAGAGTAAAGTTGCTTCTGTAAATCCCATAACCCACGAAGTTTACCGCAAGCGTCATGCTTTCTCCAACCGGCACATTATCCACGCTGAAATCACCATTGGCTGCTGAAATACCTCCGCCGACCAATGGAGCCTTGGTACTGTCTTCACTTGCTGCTACAGCCTTGAATACCTGAACTACAGCGTATTCCACCGGTTTCTTCGTGTCGGCATCGATGATTTTCCCATACACCTTTCCGTTCATGGCTTGGCGCGGACCGCCGCCCTGCTTGTTACCGCGTGGAGGTTGGGCTTGGGCCTGGATAACGGAACATACACATATAAATAAGAAGAACAGAAATCGGGTCATAGGGCGCAAAGATGCGAATGGATTGGGTCGCTTTGCTCGTTAAACAATACTTAATGCTCAGAGTTCTAGTACGTCTGGAACTTGAAACAACTAACTTGGCGACCAAATATTCCTATATGCGTTTAATACTAAGTGCTGCACTGATCTTACTGTGTTTGAGTTTCAGCGCTCAATCGTTTTTTCGGAGCTCGGATATAAACGTTATTGCTTCTGGAGAAAGTCTTTCCGACCCTATGGCCGGCGGACTCAATTCCTGTCAGGTTTCAACGTTCGATGCTAACCTCGACGGTGTGAAGGACTTGTTTGTGTTTGATCGCAATGGGGGCAAGATTTCCGTTTTTGTGAATGAATCGAGCGTGCCGGGCACTTTCGACTACCGATACACGCAGGAGTACAACGATGCCTTTCCGGTCAATCTGCGCAATTGGGTGTTGCTGCGCGACATGAATTGTGATGGCAAAGAAGATATCTGCGCCAATTCGGGGAGCGGATTCAAAGTCTACCTCAATACTTCGGCCTCCGAGTTGTCGTTCGACACAACCGTGAATCCCAATGTGATGGCTCTCTATGAATGGGACGGCTCTGCTCCTCTCACCTCCGGAGTCTTCTGCATTTCGCCTGATGTGCCGGCAATCGATGATTATGATAATGACGGAGATATGGATATGTGGAGCTGGAATGAATTCAGCTCATCGCTCTATTTCTATAAGAATATGGCCATAGAAAACGGCAACTGCAATGTTGTTGATTTCAAATGCCGCAATCGATGTTACGGTATGTTTGGCGAAAGCGTGGAAAGTTTTACGCTCATCTTGGGCTCCGATTTCGAGTGCGATTTCAATGTAATCAATCCGCGCGACGATGAAGGACCATTGCGACATACCGGTGGGACGACAGCTATGTATGACCTCGACAACAATGGTCTAAAGGATTTGATAATTGGCGACGTTAGCGCTAATTCGCTTACTGCCATCATGCTAATTGAGTCGAGCACCGGGCAAGACAGCGCTTCGGTTGTCCATTACGATTTCCCGGCGACATTTGGAAATGGCTTTCCGGCAGATCTCATTACGTTTCTCGGTAGTTATTTCATTGATGTAAATAACGATGGGGTGTTGGACCTTGTGGTGAGTCCAAATGCGGATAACGACGCTGCCGACAAGAGAAGTCTGCTTTTATATCTCAACGAAGGATCCAATACCAATCCTTCCTTTGTAAGAATTCAAGATGATTTTTTGCAAGACGGCATGATTGACCTCGGAGTAGGAGCCTATCCTACAGCAGGCGATGTGGATGGTGATGGTCTGATAGATCTCGTCGTATCCAATCGCAAACGCTTCGACTTGAATGAGTCATTCACTTCGCGGCTGCATTTTTTTAAAAACGTGGGATCAGCGAATGCACCGGCTTTTGATTTGACCGACGCGAACTTTCTTGATATACCCTCCTTGCAGTGGTCGAGTGCAGCTCCGGCATTGGGCGATTTGGATGGAGATGGCGATGCCGATTTATTGGTAGGGGACCTTGATGGCTGGCTGCATCGATTCAATAATACCTCACAAGGAGGAACCGTTTCTTTTGAATTACAGCCGACCCCTTTAAATGACAGTTCGGGAGAAATAATTGATGTTGGTCAAAGTGCCACACCGCAAATCTTCGACCTGGATGCCGACGGTAAAAACGACTTGCTTGTGGGTTGCCTGAATGGTAGCGTTTTCTATTATCGAAATACCGGCAGCCCGGCATCGCCTTCATTTGAATGGCAAACAGACTCGCTTGGACAAGCTGTAGCTCTGAGTTTGCTTGGCATTCAAGGAAAGAGCGTTCCGTGCATGGTGCGCAATACCACCGGTGAAACTCAGCTTTTTCTAGGTACTGAAACAGGGCCTATCATGCAATTCAGCGGAATCGACGGTAATGTGCAAGGAACCTTTGAGCTGCTCTCATCCGATTTCGAACACATCCGTGAGGGGGCACGAACGGCGCTTACCTCGGCCGATTTAAATAACGACGGTTTGATTGATTTGATCATCGGAAATACGGGCGGTGGTTTGGCAGTCTGGATGCATCAGACTGTGGAGGTAGCAGAAATGGAAAAATTAGATGATATAAAACTGTTTCCAAATCCGGCCAATAAGTTTTGGTCGATTAAGTTGCCACGAAACTATTTACTGCCTGCTCAAATAGATTTATTTGATTTGCGTGGTGTAAGGATTTTTTCAGAGGTTCGCTTCCAAAGCGAATGTTCTTTTCCCTGCAGTGATATAGCATCAGGAATTTACTACGTTCGGATTACAACAATTAATTCTTCAGTAACTAAGAAATTAATTATTGAGAAGTAGTGAGTTGCTTTTTTTTCTACTTCATAATTCAAATTTTCTGATGTTTGAGCTGTAATTGTTATTATTGTGAAAAATAACAATCTATGAGAAAAAAAATTATTTTATTGTTTATTGCTTCATTCTCGCTTTCGCTGTTTCAAAGTTGCACAGTGGCATTGCCTTCTAAGGGCATTGAGAGACCTGCGGATAGAGCTGTTTCCGAATGGACTGTGGTAGGCTCAGTTAGATACGAGGTATACTCTAAACTCGCTATTGGAGTCGTTCCCTATGACAATCTTCTAGATGAGGCACACAAGAAATTTGGGGATACTGTTGACATAATCGAAATAAAAGAGGATAAAGTTAAACTGGATGCTGTGACAAGAGCACAAATGGTTAAGGAGAAAAAAGGATCGTTTGTATATAAATATATTTACAATGCGCTTGTAATTAAGTATGATTAATTATTGACTTTTTCAAGCATCAAGATTAGGGCGCTATGAAGCGCCCTTTTTATTTTGTTAGCTGCAAACAGCTGTTTATTTGTGTTTAATTGAGGTGTTGATTTAAAAAGCTGAATCCTTGTCCTTTTCATACCCCTCATAGTAATAGGACTGTTCAATGCCCTTGAATATGATGTCCCGATTTGAAATATCTTCAGTGAGATGACCCGCTAAAAGTGTTCTTAGTTCCAGGTCGTTGATGGGGCTTCTTTCCATGGCCTGCAAGTACTGATGCTTGTCGATGTATTGCCAGTTTACAACTTTCTTTAATCTCGTTTTCAGAATCAAATCGAGCCAAATGCGCATGGTTCTTCCGTTACCCTCCATGAATGGGTGGGCGATGTTCATCTCAACATATTTAGCTACGATTTCCTCAAATGTGGATTCAGGCATGAGTTCAACCTTAGCCAATGCTTCAGATAGATAGAGCGCAGTTGCAAATCGGAAACCACCTTTCGAAATGTTGTGTGTCCTGATTTTTCCAGCAAAATCGTAAAGTCCTTCGAAAAGGTACAGATGAATGTGTTGAAGGCCTTTGGTCGTGCCAATCTCAACGGCATCGATATCGCCGGAATCGAAAAGCTTGAATGCTTTCTCAATACTTTGCTTATCGATGTTTTTCATTCCTTTTCGTATTCGATTATGTTTAAGTAAATTAATACACAGGCATAAACTTCCCAATCGGATTCAATAGCGGACTGAAATTGAACGACTGTGCCATGGCTATTTCGCCGTCTTGGGTTTTCGCCCAGAAGTAATCCAAGTCGAAAGGAATGATATTGCCGTAGTCGTCTTCAATGGCTTTTTTCGATGGCTTTAAGAGAAGGTCGATGGTTGTGCTCTTGCCGCTTTTGTCGGTTACTTCGAGCGTATAGGCAGGTGAGGCATTACGCAGGCTGTCGGTTTGCTGTTCGCTCAGTTGTGTGTTGAACGACTCGACGTGTATCTTTTTGAATAACAACAGTTGATCTTTCACAGCGGTAGTATCGAATCGGGAAACTTTCTTTTCACACGCTCCTGCAGCATCGCAACTCCACAATTCGAGGTTGTTGCCTCCTCCAAAACGCACTTCCCAGCTATCGGTGGGTATCATGTGGTTAATCATGCGAACCTTGCTAACTTCTAAATGCGGATACTCGAAAATACCGGTGTATCGCCATTCCATTTCGTTGGTGAAAAAGCGGGTCGATAGAAAACCTGTAAAGCCTTCCATGTGCACAATGTAGGGTTCTTCACTGCGACCAATGCCGGGTATTTCCAACAGCATCAGTGTACCGGTGTGGTCGGGGGTTGGTATGCCCACATACCAAATCTTGGCGGGCTCGTTACCGCCCGTGAAAATCTCAACGCGCTTGGAAGAAGAGGCAAGGAGCTTCAGCATGTTGTCGCGCGAGGAATCACTGACGTTGCCGCGAATGCGAATGCGGTTGAATGTTTTGAGCATCAGATTGACGGCGTCTTCACGGGCCTGCAACTTGCCGTTCAATTTCCAGAGTCGTTCGCCGGGTACACGCTCCAACGTGGCAATTTTACCGAGGTGGTCGGTGATTATGACCTTGTTCACCTTAGACGTGTCTTCGATAGCAAAGTCGGTGAGGGGCTCGTCGGCAATCGTACTGGAGTCTGCTTTCAGATAGACGACAACTGCCGCCACTGCCAGTGAAACGAATACAAGTGTCAGTATTAAATTCTTCTTCATCGATTTCCAGTTTGCTTATGCTTGCTTGGTAGTCCAGCGTTTTTTGCGCCATACAAACTGAATAACACCGAGTGCAAGTACCAACAGTATGGGGGCAACGGTGTTCAGTATTTTGATGGTTCCACCTGATGTCTGGATTTTCTCTTCGGCCATCTTCCGCAGCTCAATGGTACGCGAGCGCACACTGATGAGGGCTTGGTCGTCGAGCAGGTAGTTCATGCAGTTCATCAGGAATTCCTTGTTGTCGTAGAGCACTCGTCTGAATTGTGGATCGTAGCCAAGCGCAATCGGCATGGGCTTACCGCTGCGCATATCCACATCGTTGTAGGCAATGTCGCCGTCGGCTATCACAATCATTTTCGTAGCGAGACTCTTGTCGCGAAAAGCGATGTTCGGATCTTTCTTAATCGCATCGGGCGTTTGGTCGCGGAAGGCGCTTGGGAATTTGCCTTCGAGAATCATAGCCATGGTGCGCTCCGGACTTGCACCATTTTCGAAGTACTGCTGATTGAACGCCAACAATTGAAGGTCGACCCTCACCGGTGCGCGCAGTTCTTTTGAGAGGGGTGAGCTCTTCAACAAGGGGATTTTCACTACCTCGCTGCTGGCATTCACGCTATCTAAACTTCCTGCAAACTCCATTTTGATAGGGTCGAGGTTGGCGGTAATAGGGTGGGTATTCGTGGAGGAAAGCAGCAAAGGGGCATAATAATTCGTGCGGTCGGTGTACGCACGCTGATTGCCCATTGGGCCATTGTCGAGAATGATGGGCGCTCCCTGAAAGTCGATTACGAGTGCGCGGTTCAAGCGTACTCCGTATTCAAACAGCATTTCATACACGCCGTTTTCATTGCTCACAGCCATGGTCGACTCTGCATTGCGAAGGCTGTCCATATTGATCTTCAAGGCATCGAGCATCCACAATACCTTTCCTCCGTTCATGATGAACTGGTCAATCACGAAACGGTCCTTATCGCTGATGATGGAGTCTGGGCCTGCAACTACCAGTGCTGCATAGCGATTGGTGCGCAAGGTCATGGCATCGGCCTTGTCGCTCAAAGCGTTGATCTGCGAGTCGATGCGAACGGGTTCCACGTCATAGTTCTCACGCAATCCGAAAATGAAATCGGCGAGGTTGATGCCAGCTATCTCACGATGACCGGTCAGAATGGCTATGGCAGGTTTGTCTTTTCTCGTGATTTTCCGAAGACCGTTTGCTAGTTCATATTCAAGGTTGTTCACCGATGTGTTTACCATTTGGTCGGTGGCCACAGGTGCTTCTGTTTTAAGGAACTGAATCGGATATTCACGGCCTTGGTATTCTACAATGGCTGCAGGCCAAATGAGCTTCGACGATTGAGCGCCGTTTTCGTTGAAGGAAATGTTCGAGAAGCGTAGTCCTTTTTCGTCCAGCGCCTTGAAGGTTTCATTGATGATTTTCTCATCGCCACTTTCGTAAGGGTCAATGAACTCGTAATCGATTTGTCCGCCGCTGTAATCCACGAACTCATCCAATCGCTCTTTGATGCTGTTCTCCAAACGCTTGAACTCTGCCGGAAATTCACCATGCAGGTAGCAACGAATGAAGAGTGGGTCTTGCAGATTGGCTAACATTTCCTCGGTTGCCGGTGTTAGCGAATGTCTTTTCTCTTCGGTAAGGTCAAGTTTGAAGAAATAGAACGAAAGCAGAAATGCAGAAATGAGCACAATCCCCAATGAAAGGAACAGTTGCAGTATGTCGGAGCGTTTTCTTCCCATGCTGGTAACCCGAAATAGGGCGTCCAAATTTCGTCAAAGAAGGCGTGTAAACAACGCACAAAGAATGTTGATTTATACAGCTTGAATGTTGGCTGCCGAAGCGATGTAATCACTCGCCCTTGGCCCTTTGTTCATGAGCAGATCTATAACGGAAAGGCCGCTCATAAAAGGATGTCGGTCGCTAAATACTTGCGGGTAGGAGGGAAGGTCGGGCCAAGGTTGGTGTGGCTCCCACAGGTAGGTGTTGTCGCCTTCATGGTAGCTCCATGGCTCGTCAACCAAGGCGCAACGAATGTTCAATCCGCTGCTCTTCAGCCACTCAAGGGCATGTAGGTTGAGGTCGGCTAGAAAGACCTCCGGCTTCATAATGCACATTTCCAGCTTATCGAAATAATGCTCGAAATAGGCTGCTCGTCCATACGAAGAGCGGATCGTGCTCAAATGCTGTTTGCGCCAAGCTCCTTGTGCAATACGAATGTCTTTCATGGCGGTCTTCATTCCCTTTTGTCCCTCAACCGGAACGGTGAGGCTCAACCTTCCGTTCACTCCAAGAATGTCATAGCGGTTGCGATACGTTTGCTTGAGGTAGTGCTCATTGAGGTTGATGCGCGCTTCGGGCATCGATAGCGCAAGCCAATGGGCCGAGGGAAAAAGACAGAGGGGCAAGGTGAACGCAGTGGGCATGGCTGTCTTATTCGTTGTCGGTATCGAGTATGAACCAGTAGTAGTATCCGTAGACAAGGAAAATCACCCCAACCACCATCGGAACCAGAAAGAAAAGGGGTGAGCGCTGCTGGTTTTCAGGGCGCTCAAGGTCTTTTGAAAAGTTGAAGATGGGAATGATAATCACACTTAGGAAGAGCAACAAAAACGTTATGTTGTAAATCAGGTTAACGCCCTTCCAGATTTTTCGCGTGAGCGGATTGCCGTGCGCATCGTAGCGAACCGATTCCATGGCAGTGCGTGTGCGAGCCTTGCGCTGCTGATGTTCCACCCAAAGTTTGTAAACCATTTCGCGTCGTTGCAGTTCTTCTACCGAAATCTTTTCGGCATCCAAGATCGCATCGTAGTTGTGTCGTTGTGTGGAATCGATTAGAAACGAATAGGCCTGCTGGCATTCCATGAATCGATCATGAGCGTCAGGCGATGGATTTACATCGGGATGCAGTTCTTTGGCTTTTGCCCTGAATGCCCGGCGTATCTCTTCTTCGCTTGCGCCTGCTTCTATACCAAGTATGTGGTAATAGTTTTTCATTTAACCACCCACTTCGCCGCGCATGTAGAGTTCTATTACGCCGAGGAGCAAACGCAACCCCAATAGGCCACCCAATATAGCACTCACCACCATGCGCATGCGTGCTTGCTTCACAGGGAAGCGGTCGAATTGCACGATGATGTCTACCACAACCGACGCTACTGCAAGAAACTCTAAAAAGGTGATCAGCTTCCAGTGTTTCGCTACTTCGAGGTATAAGGCCTGCGGAAAACCAAGGAATTTGCCTGACCAATACAGTGCATTATAAACGATCAAAAGAGCGTATGTGATAAGGATAACGGGCGATTGAGAGGCCTTATTCTGATTCATGTGCGCAAGATATCAATACATTCCGGGTAAACGCTCTTTCGATGCTTCCTCCAAATTCGCTTTAGTGATGCTCTTCACACGTTCACGAAACGATTGAATGTGGTCATCGTTGATGTCGAGGTGAGCCACCAGCCTGATTTTATCGCCTCCAAACGTGAAGCATTTGATGTCTTGCTTTGCGAGCGCAACCATAACGGCGCCAGACGGAATGTCTGCCGGCATCTCGGCTATTACAATATTGGTGTCGATAGGTAGTACGTTTTTTACCCAGTCCAATTCGCGCATGGCATTGCCGAGAGCTCGCGCACGCTCATGATCGTCGGCGAGGCGGTTTATATTGTTCTGCAAGGCATACAAACCTGCAGCTGCTATGAAACCTGCTTGACGCATGCCTCCGCCCATCGACTTGCGTCTGCGATGAGCATGGTAGATGAAGTCTTTCGTGCCCAGCAGCAGACTTCCTACCGGCGCACCCAAGCCTTTGCTGAGGCAAATCGAAATGGAATCGAAGATGCCGCCGAACTCCTTCGGGTCGATACCTTGCGCCACACAGGCGTTAAACAAACGGGCGCCGTCGCAGTGAAGCTTTAGACCTTTGGCAGTGCATACTTCGCGAATGGCTTTCAGCTCGTCGAGGTCGTAAAGCGAGCCTCCTCCTTTGTTGACTGTGTTTTCAAGCGAAACCAATGTGGTCCTCGGATAGTGTGCGTCATCGGCGTTGATGTTGGCAAGCACCTGGGCCGCTGTGATTCTCCCTCTGTCGCCTTCTAGCAGTCGCATGCTCACTCCTGAATTTTGAGCCACACCACCTCCTTCGTAGAGGTAAATGTGAGAAAGGTTAGAGCAAATCACTTCATCGCCCGGACGGGTGTGCACGTTGATGGCGATTTGGTTGGTTTGCGTTCCGCTACTGCAATAGAGCGCGGATTCCATGCCGAACATCGCTGCAGCGAAGGCTTGCAATTCGTTGACGGTAGGGTCCTCTCCAAACACATCGTCGCCAACGCGGGCATTCGACATGGCTTGAAGCATAGGTGGCGTTGGACGAGTAACGGTATCACTGCGTAGATCAATCTGCATTTGCAATAGAATTGGATTGCAAAGTAAGGGATTTCAACGTTTCGTATCAGTTTGGAAAGCGCACTCCTTATTCTCTCAGATTCCGTTTTTAATGCCATAAAGGATGCTCTACTTTTGCCAACCCCTATGGCAATTGAAATTCAGAACAAAAAGGCCCTTTATCGATACTTCTTACTGGAGGAGTACACCGCAGGTATTGTGCTCTCAGGTTCTGAAATTAAGAGTATTCGCGCGTCAAAAGCCAACATAGGCGATGCTTATTGCAAGATGCGCAATGGGGAACTTTTTGTGATCAATATGTATATCGGTCCATACTCCAACGCCGGTTACAGCCAGCATAAGGAGCGAAACGAACGCAAGCTCCTCCTCAATCGAATTGAGCTACGTAAAATTGACCGCAAACTGAAGGATGCCGGAATTACCATCGTACCAACGCTGCTATTCATCAGCGAGAAGGGCTACGCCAAGCTGCGTATAGCCTTGGCCAAAGGGAAGAATGTTGGCGATAAGCGAGCAGACACCAAGGAGAAGGACTTGCGCAGAGAACGCGAAAGAGGGGAGGATTGATTACGAATTACGGATGACGGATTACGGATTGGTCATGATGCATGTGAGTCCGTAGTATGAAATTAAACCCGTAATTTGTAATCCGTAATCTGTAATTCCTCATGTCTTCACAACGTCGACAATGGCGCTATTTCTTCCCGTTTCAGTTGCTATTGCTGCATCTGAAGAAAAATCATTTTTTGCTGGCGACATGGATTCTCTTGTTCGGAGTAATAACCGGTAATGTGGGAAATCGTATTGGGATCCCTCAGCAGTTTTTGGTTCCGGAGTATCTGGGCAAAACAGGGGTGCTCTCTTTTGGGATGCTGGGTTTTGCGGTGGGTGGCTTTATCAGTGGTTATAACCTGTACACCTACATAATGCACGGTTATCGCTTTCCGGTTATAGCAACGTTGAGTCGTCCTTTTCATAAATTCTGCATCAATAATTTTTTACTGCCTGCACTTTTCGTTGCTACCTATCTCTTTTGCAGTGCTCGGTTTCAATGGCAGAGGGAGTGTATTGCGGCCGCAGATATACTGGTTAATCTGGTGTCTTTTCTGGTAGCATTGACTGCTTTTCAATCACTTTCTTTTTTCTACTTCTTACATACGAACAAAGAAGCGGAGCAGTTCGGTAAGCATGAGCCGTCATCAGTAGTCGGGGCGACGGAAGAGTGGCCGGTTGAGTCGCCAATTCATAAGCCAATGCGTTGGATAAGCAGACGATTAATTGGGCATAAGTGGAGAGTCGATACGTATATGACATCCTTTAGCCGTATTGCCTGGGCGCGCGATGGTCGGCATTACAAACGTGAAATCTTACAGCAGGTTTTTGAACAAAATCACCTCAACGCATCGCGGTTTGAGTTGCTGATCTTGATTTCATTCCTATTCCTGGGCGCCGTAGCGTCAATTGAGTGGTTTATTTTGCCTGCGGCTGCCAGTTTGTTGCTGTTTCTCACCATGCTCATCATGACCATTAGTGCTATACACTCTTGGCTTCGCGGCTGGACATTTACACTGGTGGTTGTATTTGTTGCCTTGCTCAATTTCGCACATCAGCATTTGAGCTTGTTTCGGAATCCAACCAAAGCCTATGGGCTGAGTTATGAGCATGCACCGGTTCCATATAACCCGCAGAACATACACTACGAAAGTGCGGTGATTGATAGCGAAAGAGCCAACATGAAAGCAATCCTCGCCAAACGACTGGAATTGACGGGTACGGATAGCCTTGCCAAACCGGTGCTGGTCATTTTGAATCACAGCGGAGGTGGTTCTCGTTCTGCCTATTGGACTATGCGTGCAATACCTTTTGCCGATAGTGTTTGCAATGGTCGCCTGTTGCAAAATACAGTACTTATGACAGGAGCTTCCGGCGGTATGGTTGGAGCGGCTTATTTGAGAGAACTCATGATGCAGGCGAAGGAGGCACGAATCAATCTGAATGATCCACGATATGCTGAGAACATGGGAATGGATTTACTCAATCCGGTTATGTTGGCTGCTACAACGGGTGATTGGTTTATTCGTTACCGAAGGTTACACGACGATGGGTATAGTTACTCAAAAGATCGCGCTACGGCGTTGGAAGAACAACTTCATCGAAATACGAATGGGGCATTCGATAAAAGGCTGAGTGATTACACCTTGCCGGAACAGACTGGTGAAATTCCATTAATGATTCTGTCGCCAACGATAGCCAATGATGGCCGCAGACTAATTATCGGCTCTCAACCCTATAGTTTTCTGTGTGCTGAAGACCCTGCTCAGCATAGAGGTCAATTGATTCAAGAGAATGTTGAGTTCACTCGAATCTTTCGTGAGCATGACGCCATGCATTTGCGCTTCTCGAGTGCGCTCCGCATGAATGCAACGTTTCCATACGTAACGCCCATGGCTGTCTTACCAAGTGAACCGGCTATGGAAGTAATGGACGCAGGTATACGGGATAATTTTGGTTGGAAGACCACCTATCGTTTTATATATTCTATGAGCGACTGGATTGAAGCTCATACCAGCGGAGTCGTAATTGTGCAAGTGCGCGATTTGCCGCGCGATAAAGATCTGGATGAACACTCCGCCACACTGCTAAGTAAATTTTCAGCCCCGCTCGGTGGCATTTACGGAAATCTTACACGTACTCAAGATTATAACGGTGACCAAGCATTGCAGTTATTAAAAACAGCGTTGAAGGTACCTGTTGAAACGGTTCAGTTTCAATTGGAACAATCTCGCGAGTCCCAAGTTTCATTGAGTTGGCATTTGACCAGGTCAGAGAAAAATTACATACGAGAAGCAGTACATGAACCTTACTTCCAAAAGGAATTGGCCCGTTTGCAAGAACTGCTGAAATGATTTTACGAAAGAGAGTGGGGGGCTTCCAAGTTGAATTGTGGCACCTTGACCTCGAACAATTCTTCACTGCCAAAACGTTGCATCGTATAAAAACCATGCATGGAGCCTCTAGGTGATTTTAAATCACATGCGCTGCTGTAGCTAAAAAACTCACCCGGCATGATAAGCGGGGTTTCGCCCACAACGCCCGCGCCTTCAACCTCACGATTGACACCAACAGAGTCGAAGATAAACCAATGGCGGCGCAGCAGCTTCACCGGAAAATCGTTTTGATTTTCTACGGTTATGTGATACGAAAAAACGAAACTCTCTTCCGGTGCAAAACTCAGATTATCCTCGTAGCGAGGATGAACGGTTATGCGCACGCCGCAAGTGGTTTTTGTTAGAAGTGTATTCACTGACGCAAATATAGAAAGTGAAATTGGATAAAACGTGTTGAATTCGTAATTAACAAACATCATCTTTTGTAAAACGAAAAAGGCCGCTTCATGCGGCCTTTATCAAAAGGAGATATAAAATTATTTCGCCAGAATTCCTGCTCCCTTTTCCTTGATCAACAGGTCCGCTTCACTTAGTGTAATGCGTTGACCATTGAAGTAGGCTGTAACAAAAGCATCAACGATACCTTGGGCGCGAATGGCGTCACGCTTGTTCACTGCATCTGTCATATTGTTGAATTGACCGGATGTGTAGCGAATCTTATTGGTTTCAGTAAGTTCCGAATTCAATGGATTCACGTTCTGAAGAAGTGCGGCTGCAACCGGCTTGCTGTATACACCCACCTGAACGGTGAAGAACAATCCCTGAATCTTTTCTACCTGATCTGCAGGGGCCACCTGGGGTTGGTCTGCCTTGTAATATTCAGTATTCTTTGGTTTCGCCGCAGCGGCTTCAATTTCTTCTATTGAACGTGTTGCAGGCTTGCGAGCCAATTCTGCTGCAACCTCTGCATCGATATTGAGGGCTTGGTTGTCAACAGCCGGAATCGCAGAAGCATTCGCGTTGCTTGCATTGTTGTTTGCAGAAGCGGGTGACTGTTCTGTCTTGTTGTTTGATGCTTGTCCGGCATTCTGAGCAGAAGTGCTTTCAGCAGCTGCAGCGTTGTTGCCAGCTGCAAGGTCTGCATTATTTTGAGCTGTGTTTTTCGCCGATGCAGGATTTGCTGGTGATGCAGGGGCGGCCTCATTTACGCTAGCATTATTTGTCTTCGCGTTGTTTTGAGCAACACTTCCGACCGCTGCCTTTTCGAAGGCCTCCTTAATGGAAGCTGCCAACTCCGGTCCATCCGTAATGGCTGCTGCCTCATACAATGGAATGCGCTTGCCATCGCGGTAGGCAACAATGAAAGCATCGCTGTAACCCATAGCGCGAATCTGCTGTTTTACATCCTTCGCTCCATCGAATTGGACGAAGAAACCTGCTGTGTAACGGGTAATACCGGTATTCAAACGCTCACCGCTAATCGGGGCAAACTGATCGTATAAGTTTTGTGGAATGTCATTACGGAAGGCTCCAATCTGCACCTTGTAATAAACTCCTTTCGGCATTTCCATGTCGATAGGAATCGGACGGGAGTCGCTATACACACCACGAGCTGTGGTTGCGAACAAATCAGCAACCACTTGCCCAGGCATGCTGTAGTAGTAGTCAGCGGCATTGGCAGAAGCTTTTGCGCGGCCTTCAGATGCTGCAGGCACTTCTGCCTTCGGTGCATTCGCATTAGGTGTGGCAGCAGCAACAGGTGTTTCTGCTATTACTTCCGGCTGTGCTATTACCGCTGTTGCTTCTTCTACCACAACACTCTTGGTTGGGTCAGCTGTTTCCGCGCGAGTGGTGTAGGTAGTGCCGTTGTCTTCCTTCTTTGTTTCTTCCTCTGCAATGGTCTGCGTTACCGCTGGAGCATTTTCTTCATTGCTTGAAATCTCCTTGGCTGCTTCAGCATTCTGTTGGGTTGCTGCGATGGTGGTTTCATTCGTTGTCACTGACTCGCTAGCCGTATTTACTGATGGCTGCACAGCAGCTGAATTAGCAGCAGCCACCGTCTCCGGGGTTGCAGGTACATTCGTTGTTGCATTCGAATTTGCTTGTTGAGCAACAGCGGCATTTTCGGCCATCGCTTGATCTAGAGCAGTATTTACAGGAGCAGCCGAGGTGGCTGTATCAACCTTGGCGGCTTCGTTTTCGCTGCGCAATTCTGCAGGCACAGTGCCTGTCTTCATCATAGCTAATTGCGGCTCAGTATACTGATTGAGCATTTCCAAGTTGCTGCAGATACTTTGAATTTGACGCTGCTGATCAATGGCCAATGCTTCCAAGGCATAGGCCTGACGATAGTAGTCGGCGCGCTCAATGTCGTCATAGATTGGTCGAGCCTGTTCGCGCAGCTTTACAGATGCTTCCATATTCATTTCAGACTCACGCTTCAGTCTAGCTACCTCATCACGCACTTGAACGCGCTCATTTAGTTTGTCCTGGTTGAGGCCTGTCATCTCGTTTGCCTTCGACAACTCCTGGTTGTATTCTTCACGAGTCATATCTGCAACAACACCGGCGTTTTCTATTTCGAGCATAGAGCGCTTCAGATAGAGTTGCTCAGCTTTTACATCGAGTTTTTTCAACGCCGACTCATTCTTGGTCACTTCCATTTCTCCTTCAAGAATGAAAATTTCGTCGTTCAATTGTTGAATCTGTTCGCGGTTGTTCAAGCGCATGCTAATCTTAGGATGCTGCTCAACCATCTCTTCGAACATCTTCGTTTCATAAGCGAAAATGGAATTCACTTCTGACTTTGGCGCAAAGAGTTCTTTGATTTCTTTGGCTTCTGTTTCGACTTTCTTCTCTTCGCTCAGGGGTGCAGCGGCTGCCGCAGTTGTGGCATCCGGTGCTGTCGTAATTGTTGTTATCGCCTGTGATTGAGTAGTTGTGTTTTCAGGCGAAGCTGGAGCAGTGGCTACAGCAGTTGTTGAGGCCTCAGCAATCTGTGTTTCAACGATTGCAGTTGCAGTGTTGTTTCCTGTTTCTTGAACGCCCTCGTTCTGAGTTGCATTTACGGCCGGCTCTGTAACTGCTGTATTTGGCATTTCAGTGGAGCGGCTGCTCTCATTTACTGCTTGTTCGGTTGCCACTGTGTTGCCTGTATTCTGAGCAGCAGACTCTGAAGTCTGTGAGGTATTTTCCTCCACTCGAAGTGTATTAGCATTGGCATCTGGAGCAGGAACGGCCAACGGATCAAGCTCGTCAACTACTACATCCGCTACCGAATCTGTCGTTAACTCATTTTCTGCAGGGTCAGCAGCTGAAGCGGTGAGCTCAAGGTCATGACGATATGCTACTTGTTTTGCTTCTACAATCTGACGCTGCTCGGCAACTGCTTGCAATTCTATTTCGAACGATTCGCGATTGCCGGGCGCAGCCGTCGCCATAGCTTCGCGTTGTTGTGTTTCGAATGCTTTCAGGGCAGACAAGTATTGATCGCCAAGGACCAATTGATCTTGTAATTTCTTGCCGAACACCTGGTCACCTTCAATGATTGCTTTATTCTCAATTTCGAAGGCTGCTTTCAATGCTGTTACATGATTAGCCTCTGCCGCCAAGCTCTCCATGGCTGCAGAAATCTGAACATCTTCTTGGGTCAATCTTTCCAGTTCGACGAGCGATGCTTCATTATTGGCATCGAGGGTTAAATTATGCAGAGCGCGCGTGTTTGCCAGTTGTCGCTTGTTCAACTGAGCCATGACACCCGCCTTGTATTCCATGCGATTTTGAGCGCGTTCAATTTCACCTACTTCTTCATTTTCGATAGACGATAGGGTAGTTTCGTATTCCGGTGAAACAGACTTACAGATTTCGCGAACATCTTCAGAGCTTACCTCAGGACCGGCCGCTTGAGCTGCAGCTAAATCTTGTGTAAGAACGGTTTCGTATGCCTTAAGGCTTTCCAGTGAACTTCTCTCAGCAGTTGAAATTTGTCCATCAAGTAATTTGGCTTCTAATGATGCGATACGCTCTCTTGATTCTGTCAATGCATCTCGCAGAAGCATTGCACGAGCAGGTGCAAGAGAAGGACGTGTCTCTATAACGGCCATGCGGCTTTCCATGGTACTGCGTAATTGAGCAGCCTCACCTGTTATGGCTACAGCGGCTGCTCCGTTTCCGTTTTCTGCTTCTGTTTCTGTTTCTGTTTCTGTTTCTGTTTCTGTTCCTCTCTCCGCTAATGCGCCATCTTTGTTTCCTGTGGTTTCATTTATTGCTACTGCAACCTCAGGCGCATTTCGCTCGGCACCGGCTTGCTCACCCAACATGGCGAGCACTTGAGGATCGGTTACGACCAATTGTGATACACGCGTATCGAGCGCCGCAATTGACATCCCCAGCATATCTCGCTCGGTAGGAGTGAGGCGTATCATGTCCTCATCGCCCAAGCCGGCTGTTGAATCATCGTTCACCTTCTTGAAGAAGTTGGCCTCTGCGTAGGAGCGATTAATAGTTTCTTCCGACTTATTGAAATTGGCAAGTTGCTGAGCAAGTTCGCGTCTTACGATCAATAGTTCTGATTCAGCAGTAGCTAATTCATTTTGCATGGCAGTCTTTTCTGACTGCTTAATGGAAGGATCAGCGATTGACTCTTTCAAACGCATGACCTGGCGATTCTTACTCTTTTCTGTTTCACGAAGGGTCGCCAGTGCTGTTTCCATCTTCGCACGTTCATTCTCCAATGACTTGGTTTTGGCGAGCATTTGCTCATAAGGGCTTCCTTCGACACCACTGCGAATAGCAGTACGGCGATCTTTTTCGGCAGCTAAAGCAGCAACAGTTGCATCGTAGTTGCGGGCTTGTTCTGCTTGTTGAATGCTACCAATTGATGCCTGTAATGCTTCTGCTCTTTTTGTTTCACTTTCCTTGAAAGTGCTAATGGCTTGTGCTGTGTTATAAGATGCTTGTGCTTCAAGTTGGGTCGCTTCCGCTTGTTGTGTAAGTTCAACCATGCGACGTAGCTGAGCAATTTCCGCTTCCGTGGTAATCTCGGTAGGCAATGACTTGCGAATAGCTTCTGCTTCGCTCAATAAAGCGTCCGTTTCTTTTTGCTTTTTGCGAGCGAAGGCCAAGCTATTGTTGCGCTTGGTATCGCTTTCTTGTACGAAGCGCTGAATGACATTCAATTCGCTCTTCATTTCACTCAGAACGGAAGCAACACTGCCTCCTTCGAAGCCGGCTGCAATAGTTGCATTGTCCATGTTCTGATCGAACGTACGCAATTCATCTTCTTTCTTTACATCGGTTTTTGTAAGCGATACCATGGGAGTGTCGCCTGAATTCACATCGAGCACCGATTTCTTGCGTAGCATCTCTGCCGCCAGTATCGACAAATCTTCATTGAGTGGTTCTTCAAAGTAATTGTTTACTATGATGCGTTCCTTTCCACCTTCATTGATGAGTCGCATTTCCTGACGAAGTGCAACGGGCTTGTCGAAAGATGGGATTTTCACAGAAACCTCGTGCACGGTCGGACTGTTTTCTGTAACAACTTTGAACGTATATTGTCCGGACTTCGGCACATACACAATGTATTCACCGCTGTTGTTGGAGTTGCCATCGCATACGCCGCGCTGTGTATTCGATTCCAGAATTTTGATACCAACTTTGTGTTGCTCCGGATCAATTTCACTCACAAACATTCCCTTCAAATACACCACTTGCAAGGGTGTAGTTTCAACCATCACACTGTAAACGTTGAGGTGGTCGAGGTCGCTCGAACGTCCGCTGGCGAAATAAGCGCGTTGGTTCAGCGAATCGGCGATGTAGAAGATATCGTCATCGGGGGTGTTGATTGCAAAATCAAGATTCACGGCTGGGCCAAACTCGCCGGTTGACGGGTCGAAAACAGACTTGAAAATGTCGTAACCACCCATACTGTTGTGCCCTTTGGAAGCAAAGTAGAGTGTGCGTCCGTCGCTGTGCATGAAGCAGAAGTCTTCATCGTACTTGGTGTTTACATCGCCATTCAGTTTCTCAGGTTCGCTAAAGGTTCCATCCGATAAAACTTGGGCTTTATAGATGTCTTTGCCGTTCGAAGTATTCTTGCCATAAGAACTGAAGTAGATAGTCGTGCCGTTGCCCGGGTAATGAATTACACCGGGTGTTGCACTCTTCATATCTTCCTTGCTTTTCAAAGCATCCGGAACAGTCAAGATTTTTCCTCCAATGGCTTCCAGGTTGAAATAGCGGAAGAAGTTCGACTTATCTGTTTCGGTTTTACTGATAACCGTGATGTCTTTGATGTTCGACAATAGGTTAGCTCCGTAAATACACGTTTCGATCTGACGAAGCGTTTCTGCTTTTCTTGGTGCTTTTTCACCGGCATAACGCACGTAGTTTTCGTAAGCCGTGATAGCATCCTTGAACTGATAGTTCAAATGATACGCTTTACCAAGGAAGTAATACACTTCCGGATCATTCACACTTTTGTTGATCGCAGAGTTTAGATAGCGAACGGCCTTCGTTTTGTCGGCATCACCATAAATAGCGCATGCTCCGAACTTGAAGGCATATTCTGCATGGTTGGGATAGAGCGAAACCAGCTGTGAGTATAGCGGGAACGCTTTGAGGTATGCTCCTTGCTCGAAATAAGCAGT
>JBIKSC010000329.1:0-2777 GCA_044348775.1 Flavobacteriales bacterium
GAGGTGACCATCATCGAGAAATCACAAAACGTGCTGGCGAAGGTGAAGGTGAGTGGTGGCGGTCGTTGCAACGTGACCCATGGATGTTTTGAACCCAAACAACTGGTGAAGAACTATCCGCGCGGATCGAAGGAATTGCTCGGACCATTCCATGCTTTTCAGCCCGGCGATATGTTCGATTGGCTCGAGCAACGTGACGTTGCATTGAAGACGGAAGACGACGGACGCGTGTTTCCCGTGTCGGATAAATCACAAACCATCATCGATTGTTTCCTGAATGAAGCCAATAGAGTAGGAGTGCGTGTGAGAACGGGCACTCACGTGAAACGTTTTTTCCGAGAAGGTGAAAAATGGGTCGTTGAATTGTTGGATCAGCCCTCGCTTTATGCCGATGCTTTGCTCATTGCAACGGGCAGCGCAGGCAGCATGCACGAACAACTGGCTGCATTGGGGCATACCATCGTGGAGCCTGTGCCGTCGTTGTTTACGTTCAATATAACAGACCCGCGTATCGAAGGATTGGCGGGGGTTTCGGCGCCTAATTGCGATGTGCGTATTGAAGGCACCAAGTTCGAAGCCGATGGTCCGGTGCTGGTGACACACTGGGGACTGAGCGGACCCGGGATACTTCGCCTTTCGGCTTGGGCCGCACGCGACCTCGCCCATGTGAAGTACGACTTTCAGATCCGCGTGAACTGGGACGATCGCTTTACTCGCGAATCTTACATTGAATTTTTGAAGGAATGGAAAGCCGAACATCATCGTAACCAAGTGTTGGCGTTCAGCGCTGCGAAGGTTCCACATCGATTGTGGATGTCGTTATTGAGCAGAATAGAAGGCATCGACCGCTTGAAGTGGGCCGATGTTTCGAACAAGCAACTCGAAAAGATTGCAGAGGCTATTTGCGCTTGCTATTTCCACGTCAAAGGCAAGAGCACCTTCAAAGATGAATTCGTTACGGCAGGCGGGGTAGAGTTGAAGGAAGTCGATTTCAAAACGATGGAGAGCAAGTTGTTTCCCGGACTATACTTCGCTGGCGAGGTACTGAATATCGATGCCATAACCGGTGGATTCAATTTTCAGGCGGCATGGTCGACCGGATGGATTGCGGCGAAGGCTATTAGCAGCTGTGTTGATTAGTCAACGTTTGCGTTTTACCAAATCCGATTAGTTTTGCCTCCATACTCTTAACCGAATGTCAAACCAATTACTCAAAGGAAAGAAGGGCATCATCAGTGGTGCTCTCAACGATAAGTCGATAGCTTGGAAGGTGGCCGAAAAGGCCTACGAGCAAGGCGCCGAGATTGTACTCACCAATGCACCGATTGCGATGCGAATGGGTGAGATCAACGAGCTGTCGGCCAAGATTGGCAACGCGCCCATTATTGCAGCGGATGCCACCAACATGGAAGACCTCGACAACCTCTTTACCAAGAGCATGGAGCACTTCGGCGGCAAGGTCGATTTCGTGCTGCACAGCATTGGTATGAGTCCCAACGTACGTAAAGGCAAGCACTACACCGAGGTGAACTACGAGTGGTACAAGCAAACACTCGATGTGAGTGCCACCAGCTTGCATAAGATGTTGGCAACTGCATGGAAGAAAGACGCGATCAACGATTGGGGTTCTGTAGTGGCCTTGACCTACATCGCAGCACAACGCATATTCCCGGATTACAACGATATGGCCGATGCCAAGAGCTTGCTCGAAAGCATCGCACGCAGCTTCGGATATCATTACGGCACTTCCAAAAAAGTGCGCATCAACACCATTTCACAATCGCCGACAGTAACCACTGCCGGTAGCGGTGTAAAGGGCTTCGACGGCTTCATCAATTATTCGGAGGCGATGTCGCCACTGGGTAACGCCGATGCCAATGCCTGCGCCGACTATTGCGTAGCGATGTTTAGCGACCTCACACGTTATGTGACTATGCAGAACCTTTTCCATGACGGCGGTTTCAGCATCACGGGTGTGACGCAGGAAGTAGTGGAGAAGTTTGCGACGAAGGAGTGATCCGGTGAAATGGTGACGCAGTGAAATGGTGAAATGGTAGGGACGCACCGCTGTGCGTCCAAAACGAAACAGTAAGGATGCACTGCCGTGTGTCCACATAATAACGTCAATGACGCACTGCTGTGCGTCCACATAAAAACAGCCCACGGCTTCAGCCGTGGGATTGAAAAAAAGATAATTAGAACCATCGGCTGTTGTCGATGGTTTTTTTTGGATACGGATGGGAAAAGACAAACTCAAAAAATGGGCGGAAAACAAAACCTTTCCGCATGTATACGAGCCGGAGCTCTTGCCGATTATCAAGGAGGGCAAGACTTTCATGAAAGGCGAGTGGCACGGCGCAGCATTTAAGAACCAAAACCCGTTGGTGCTTGAGCTCGGTTGTGGCAAGGGCGAATACACGGTAGGTTTGGCGCGTTTGCATCCCAACATGAATTTTCTCGGAGTGGATGTGAAGGGACACCGCTTCCACAAAGGTGCAAAAGAGGCACTCGAAGAAGGATTGACCAACGTGTGTTTTCTGCGCACCCGGGTGGAGTTCATCGAGTCGTTTTTTACGAAGGATGAAGTTGATGAAATTTGGCTCACCTTCAGCGATCCTCAGCCGCAAGATAAAGTTGGTGTGAGGCGCATTACTTCGAAGTATTATGCCGAGAAGTACCGTTCGTTTTTGAAAGTGGGCGGTTGTATTCACATTAAGCACGACAATCCCGGGGTGTATGAAATGGCGTTGACGGAATTTGGCAGCGATCCGCGTTAT
>JBIKSC010000330.1:0-2776 GCA_044348775.1 Flavobacteriales bacterium
CTGCTTTTTCCTGTTCAGCGTTCTGTGCTGTGTTGTTTATCTCTTCGTTGCTCATAATTTTTGATTCAAAATGCCAACCCGGCTTTTCAACTATATTGCCAATGCTCAGTAAGGGTCAAAGTGTCAGAATATGCCCATTTGCAAGTGTCAATCCTTGCTGGAATATGCCAATTGCGACAAATAGAAAGCACACGGTCTGACAAAAATAAAAAGGCCCTGCACAAAGCAGGGCCCTCCCATTGAATATTCAGTAAGTATTATAAGCTCTTCACGTGCACATCAAGCTGCTTGTGCAACTCCAAACCGCGAAGGTTCTTGGCGACGATAATTCCATTCTCATCAATCAAGAAACTCATTGGAATGCTCGACACACCGTACACTGCAGCCGCACCATTTTGCCATCCTTTCAAATCGCTCACATGGTTTTTCCACACAAGGCCATCCTTCTCGATGGCAGCTTTCCATGCATCTACATTCTGATCCAGTGAAACAGAGAAAATATCAAATCCTTTAGCTGTCTTCCACTTGGCTTTTTTGTACTTCTCATAAGCTGATACAACGTTCGGATTCTCACGACGGCATGGGCCGCACCAAGAAGCCCAAAAATCGATGAGTACCAACTTACCTCGGAGAGCAGATAGCTTCATCGGCTTTCCATCCAAACCGTCCATCACAATTTCGGGAGCTTCGTCGCCGATAGCTGTTCCCACTTTTACGGGCTTCGTTACCATGCGCTGGGCTTTGGTTGGTTGCCCGGTAATTGTGAAACTATAGGTTGCTCCAATGCCGGCGGCAACAAGGAGGGCAAATGCAATTTTTTTCATATTGTAATAATTATCAGGGTTAAATTTAACGCACTCGTCGCGGCGGCAAGCAAACTTATTGCCAAATTATTCAACACGCTTGATGTCTGCTCCTATAGCACGCAAACGTTGCTCTATGTTTTGATACCCTCTATCAATTTGTTCAATGTTGTGAATGGTGCTCTTGCCATTGGCGGCCAATGCCGCAATCAGCATCGATACCCCTGCACGAATATCGGGCGATGACATGGTGATACCGCGCAGTTTTGTTTCGCGATTGCTGCCAATCACGACTGCTCTATGAGGATCACACAAAATGATTTTCGCGCCCATATCGATCAAGTTGTCCACGAAAAACAATCGACTTTCGAACATCCACTGGTGAATGAGCACACTGCCCTTTGCCTGTGTAGCAGTTACCAGCGCAATGGATATTAAGTCGGGAGTGAATGCAGGCCAAATACCATCGCGAATGGTAAGTATAGAACCATCAATCAGATTCTGGATTTTGTAAGAATCTTGAGCAGGCAGGTAAATATCGTCGCCACGGAATTCCATCTCAATACCCATCTTTCGGAAGACCGATGGAATAATGCCCAGATCGGGAATCGAACAATTGCGAATCGTTATTTCCGATTGCGTTGTCGCAGCCAAACCAATGAAGCTCCCAATCTCAATCATATCCGGCAGCATACGATGTTCTGTTCCCCCCAAACGATCCACACCTTCAATAACGAGCTTGTTGGATCCAATGCCCGAAATTTTGCCTCCCATGCGATTAATCATCTTGCATAACTGCTGCAAATAGGGTTCACTCGCGGCATTGTAAATGGTAGTTTCACCTTTAGTCAGTGAAGCGGCCATTACAATATTGGCCGTTCCGGTTACGGAGGCCTCATCCAACAGCATGAAGGCTCCCTTCAGATTTTTCGCATTGATTTTGTAGAATCGCTCATCTTTCATGTGCTCGAATGTTGCTCCTAGGGCTTCGAATCCGCGCAAATGAGTATCCACAGGGCGTCGGCCAATCTTATCACCACCCGGCTCGGGTATATACGCAACACCGTAACGAGCCAACAAAGGACCAATAATCATGATGGAGCCGCGCAAGGCACCGCCCTTTTTCTTAAAATCATCGGTAAGCAGGTACTCCAGATTTACATCCTTCGCCTCAAATGAATAAGTATGTTCGTCGATTTTCGTGACAGAAACCCCCATTTCACCGAGGAGCTCAATGAGTTTCATAACATCACGAATGTTCGGGATATTCGAAATAACCATTCGCTCTTCGGTAAGAAGAACGGCTGAAATAATTTGTAGTGCCTCGTTTTTTGCTCCTTGTGGAATGACTTCTCCACTGAGTTTCTTTCCTCCGTTAATTTCAAAAGATGCCATGTGCAATGTTTTAATAGGTATTCAAAGAACACCTCATTAAAGCATTACAAAAGACTGCTTTCAGGAAATTATTGACACATGTAGGTGACTAACCCGATACTACTTCACAACCTTCATCCTTTTGCGCTCAGGCATACCCATATAGGTCAGCGAGATCTCAGGGCCACCTGCTCTGCCATCGATGTATGGCATCTTCGCCAAACGAATGTCGTAACCAAGGCTAATAGCGGCAAAACGCTTATACTCGAATCCAATGTAGGGCGATACAGCATCCTTCCATCGATAGTACATTCCGGCTCGGGCAAGGCTCGCTGTTTTCACATTGGTGTACTTCGACTCATCACCTATGCGATACTCAGCAGTGATGCCTATCATGACCTCGTTTGATCCACCCTGACGCTGCACCAAAGCATCATACTTCATGTCGATGTGCTCATAACGCTTTATCCAGGCAGCTTTGTAAACCTGTCGTACTTTCATTCGATCGTCGCCACGAGCAACCATCGTTATTTGTTGGTTGGCGTGATAAAGCGCGTAACCCAAATCAAATCGACGCTTCTTCCGATGCTTCCAATGAA
>JBIKSC010000072.1:0-10332 GCA_044348775.1 Flavobacteriales bacterium
AAACGACTGCCGGAAATCTCTCCATTGTGATCGTAATGCTTATACTCATCCCTATCATGGGAGCGCTTATCCTCTATGAGCGCAGACGTTTAGTGAGTGTCATTCATGCCTTAATTCCTTCCATGCCTCTGGCGGATTTAAGGGCAATGCTGAACGAAACCATTACAGCCTACTATCAATTTATCAAAGGCATGTTGGTCGTCTACTTGTGCGTCGGCATTCTCAATAGCGTTGGGCTTCTATTGCTAGGAGTGCCGCATGCCATTCTCTTCGGATTCATTGCGGCCGTTCTGACTTTTATTCCTTATGTGGGTATTATGATTGGTGCGTCGCTCCCTATTGTGGTGAGCTGGATAACCTTCGACTCTATCTATTATCCCTTAGGTGTAGTCGCCATTTTCACCTTCGTGCAATACCTTGAGGCTAACGTCATTTTTCCCTGGGCCGTGAGTAGTAAGCTCAATTTAAATACACTTATGACCATCATAGCCATTCTCGCCGGCGGTGTACTGTGGGGCTCATCGGGTATGATATTATTCGTTCCTTTTCTGGGCATACTTAAACTTGTTGCCGATCGCATGCCCGGGTGGGAAGCTTTATCACTTCTACTTAGCGCGCCTGATAAGTCAGTTTCCAAGAAGCCTAATCTCCCTGTTTCGGAGACTTCGCATGGCGCGAAATAAAGTCGTTAATCTTGCCTATCAAAGCATCAGTCCATTCATGCACTTTTTCGGAGACCTGATTTTCGGCTTTCAGCAAGAGCCGTTGCATAACGAGGCTTAATCCGAAAACAAATCCGTTGTTTACAAACATCGATTTAGACATCTGAACTCCCGTGAGAGAAGTCACGGTATTCATCAGAATGTTCATCGGTTTCAATTGCTCGCGGAGTGTGGCAACATCGCGTTTGATGGAAGCCTCCTGCTCAACGGCAACACCGCGCAGTCGCACAATTTCGGAACGTAGTTCATCGAGTGTAGAAATTCTAGCCATGACTGTTCTCGTTATAGATGTTCTTCACCATTGCATTCATCAGCGGCGTTTTGAGTATTGACTTACGGAAAATGACGAGGAGTAAACCCATCACGAAATAACCCGCGCCTACCAACCAATACCCCATTAACGGATCGTTTGTTTCATGCGATATCCACAGTGCTAAACCCAGGCTGGAAAAAAAAGCAGCCAACACGAAAACTGTAAACAGCACATAGCCTGTTACAAGAGTTGAAGTAAGCACAACAACCTTTTCCGTTATTACGTGTTGCGTGAGTTGCTGCCGTGTTTTTAGATAATCCTCCGCATGCGTGATGATTTGATCTAAGGGTGATTCGTTTGGTTCCATTCTGATGCCGTGATATTTCTTTCGCACAAATTGCTCTCAATGCAGAAATACTGCATTGACATTGGTCAGCATGAGAAGATTCGAAGTCTGATTCGCAGCATTCGATATTGATTACATTTGAACGATAAATTGAATCTTATGAATCTCACCGAACGCATCAATAACGACATTAAAGAGGCTATGAAGGCCCGCGAAAAAGACAAACTCATGGCACTTCGTGACATCAAGAGTAAGCTCTTACTGGAAATGACCAAAGATGGAAGTGGTGAAGTGGATGAAGCGCGGGGCATTGCAATTCTAAACAAGCTTTACAAGCAACGATTAGAATCGATGGAGATTTATAAAACTCAGGGAAGGGAAGACTTGCTTGAGGAAGAATCCAAACAAGCTGAGGTCATCGCATCTTATTTGCCCGAGCAGTTATCGGGTGAAAAACTTGAAGAAGAAATAAGAGCCATTATCTCTTCGTTGGGGGCATCAGGACCCGGTGATTTGGGAAAAGTAATGGGTGCCGCATCCAAAAGTTTAGCGGGAAAGGCCGATGGAAAAGCCATTTCCGAAGTAGTCAAAAAACTCCTTACCCAGGGATAATACGATTTTGTGGAAGCTAAGCAGCGAAAACTTACTGTAATCGGAAGGCATGTTCGCGTGTCGTTCCCTGATTTAGGTTTCACTCAGGTCGATGCCAAGGTTGATACAGGTGCATTTCGCACCGTCCTTCACTGCGAGCGTTGCGAAGAAGTCGACACACCGCAAGGCAAACAACTTGAAGCCGATTTCAAACTAGAAGGCGACGTCATCAAGAGATTCTATTTCACTGAATACTTCTCCAAAGAATTCAAGAGTTCGTTCGGAGAAAAAGAGAAACGGTTCTGTGTTCAGACCACACTACGAATCGGCAAAAAGAAAATCAAAAGCAGTGTATCACTTACGGATAGAAGCGACATGAAATTTCAAGTATTAATAGGACGCAAAACGTTGCTTCGAAGATTTTTGGTGGATGTAAGCCAGAAGTTTGCCTAATCAAATACGCACGCCTACGACCAAGACATCGTCTACCTGTTCCTGATCACCTCTCCAATCATCGAATCGTTTCTGCAGCGCTGCCAGCTGCTCATTCATAGGTAGAGAATTAATTTCGAGGAGCAGCTGACGGAATTGTTTGCGCATAAATTTCTTGCCTGCGGGTCCGCCAAACTGGTCGGCATATCCGTCACTGAATGCATAGATGCAGTCGCCCGATTTCAATTCCGACTTCTTGGCGGTAAACTCTCGCTCACCGTTCACATATGAACCAATGCTGAATCCATCGGCCTCGAGTTCAATTAGCTCACTTCCTCTGACGATGTATAGCGGATTCTGAGCACCACTGAATTCCAGCTCCATGGCTTCAAGGTCAACTGTGCACAGTGCTATGTCCATTCCGTCCTTTACCAAGTGATTTTCGTTTGCACGCAACGCTTGTGCAGAAAGGCGATTAACTGTATTCAGAACTTGCGATGGTTTATTATACACTTTGGTTGCTTGGTTCAATGCGTTATGACCAACTAAGCTCATAAATGCGCCGGGCACACCATGGCCTGTGCAATCGGCTGCTGCAAACATGAGTTTCTTTCCTTTGTTTGCAAACCAGTAGAAGTCGCCACTAACCGTAGCCTTCGGCCTATACATGACGAAGTGCTGCGCAAATACTTCACGTATGGCCTCTTCACTCGGCAAAATGGTGCTTTGCAAACGCTGTGCATAGTCAATACTCGCTTGCAAATCCGTGTATAGTTCTGTTACACGTTCACTCTGACGCTCTACTCTTTCCTTCTGTTCGCGTATCTCAAGTGTTTGAGCCGATACTTTTTCTTCCATTTCGTTGCGATAGGATGCAAGGTCATCGCGCATTTGCAGAAGCGATGCTCCCAGTTCATCGTGCTCAGAAAGTGGCTCGTAGGCCATATCAAATTTACCCGCGCCAATACTGAGCGAAAACTCCTTCGTACGTTCGAAATTTCGTATCAGCAAATCAACCGCTTTCGCCATGTCGCCTATTTCATCGTTTTTTATCCGAGTGTTGTGGATCGAGTATATACCCTTCGAAAGATTGTTCAGTTTCTGCCTTAACGAATTCACCGGTCGCTGGATAGAGCGAGTTGTAATAAAGGTCATGAATATGCCGAAAAGAATAACAGATGGAACTCCCCAAATAAAAAGTGCATTCAGTGTTTCGAATGAAGAATTCATTTTACCGATTTCGATTGCCATGTCCAATCGATGCTCTACTGTCAATTTTAAAATTATTGCTCTTCCACTTTGAAGAGGATCCAGAATTCTTTTTGGTTCATTGAAATAACTCTCAGCCTCCATTATAATCGGAACGGGGGTATAATAAGGATCGAGACTTTTAAAATCAGGAAGAAGCTTGCGTATATCTCCATATGCATTTAAGACCTCCTGAACTTTGCTGGTCATGACATTAAGCTGCGTTACCTGATCACTTGACCATCCTCGGGACACTGAGTCAATGCGAGATAGTTGGAGAGGTATAATCTGCGTGCATAACGTACGCGCTTCTATTCTTGCTTGGTCTTCATTTATTTCCTGGACGTACACCCAATGCTTCATGAGCATATGAGCTCTTTCTAACTGATAATCCAACTCCTCCAACAACATTACGGAAGGTGCGTATACGCTGTTTATGCGGTCATTGATTGCACGACTTTCGTTTAAGGTTGTATAGGTATTCCATGCAAGAGCAGATACGACAACCATGAAGATACCGAAGCCCCATGTAATTTTTGCTGATATGGACCATAAAAGGCGTGCAACTCTCATCTACTTGTTGGCCTCTGCCTTTATTTTTCCTTCGCGGATTAATCGACTAATCTCTTGTTTGAAGTACTCGACGTCCTTTTCGTGATCCAGGGCTCGGTGTAGTATGATTTTTCCGTGTACCACCTCGCCCTTTTCAGGAGCCAAACCGTACGCCTTATCCATGAGCGGAAGCGCTTTCTCACGAATCAGTTTAGCGGCAGTTTCTTGTATCGTCATCATATCGAACATGTCTGTTTCATGATTTATTTTTCGATACATGAAAACCGCCTGATTGTAGTGAATAACAGAGAGATTGTAGTAGGCATCGACATCTGAAGAATCAAGCTTGAGAATTTTTTCATACTGAGCAATTGCCTTTTCACGATACGTTGGAATATCAGTGTCACGCTGCCAAAGACTGAAATAACGCTGCCCAATTGCCTTGGTGTACTCCTTGGTGTAACCCGTCATGGAAATGCCCGGTTCTGCAATTGGCATCCACTTTACAAATAATTCAAACAAATCATCTGCTTCATTCTCTCCATTCTCAGAAATGGACTGTGCTGCCTGTAGCGCATCATTGTAGTAAGTAGATGCCAGGTATTTCAAAGCAAGGCGCGTCATGGATAAGTGCTGGTGGGCATTTTTTTGCTCCATACAAATCGCAAATGAATTCATGGCCTCCTCTCGGGTGCTACTATTTCGCAATCCATACTCTCGTTCCTTGTAGATTTCCTTCAGGACATATCCGTTCACATACCACGCATAGGCATCAGCCGATTCATTGGAGTCCATCAGAGACTGGTTGCTTTTTTCCAGGGCAGCATCCAGTTGCTTTTGCTGACACAAGCGTGCAGCCTCGTTGGCAAGTGGAAGTTGCTGTGACCAACCCAGATGCACAACCATTACCAAGAGCAGTAAAACCGTGTGTTTAAGTGTCTTCATTGTATTGCCCATTGCAGTATTTTCATTCCAGGTGTAATGGCTGATTCTATCATTGCAGTCTTACTCATTTCAAATCGGATAGAACCGTCTATAGAAAGGAAGTTTATATGCGCACCTTGGGCAAGCGCCCCTTCCCAGTTGGTCACAATCAAGGTGCTAACACCTCTAAACTCTTTGGTGTATTTTGCCAATTCCGACTTCTTCGATCTGTCGACAAACAATACGTGCACATGAGGACTGGTAAGCACTTCGCCGGCGCTAATTACCGTGAGCAACTGGCTACCTATTGGCTTCGAAGCATACTTGGCCACCATGATATCGAAGACGTCGCTATTACCAATTACACCTACTACAAATGGCCCCTTCTTATTCTCTGCCGGCCAATCGTTGTAATTGGAAAATTGATAGAGATAATTGGCCCTGATAATCGCCACCGTATTATCATCGGGAATTGACTGCGCTAACGAGCCGGAGGCCGACAACAGTAACAAAGCCCACAAAAGGAGTGATAATCTATGTTTTACGGAGTTAAAAACCATCAACCTCCAAATCTAAACCTGCGCCGACCGCCTGCATAAACAGTCAAATTCTGATAATGAACGTGCGGTTGTTAATGATTCAAATGGAAAAAGATCATGTAATCACAGTAAACCAATCGTGTATACATTTGTTTTCGTTAAAAACTCATCATTATGCTCAACAAGAAAGTAGAAAAGGCGCTCAACGATCAAATCAAAGTAGAGGCCGATAGTTCACACGCCTATCTCGCCATGGCCTCATGGGCAGAAATCAATGGTTATCCCGGAGCCAGCACTTTTTTGTATGCACACAGCGATGAAGAACGCATGCACATGTTGAAGCTCATCAAGTTCGTTAATGACCGCGGAGGAAAGGCTGTTATTCCAAGCATCAACCAACCTGATAAAGAATTCAAAAATCTAAAAAATATTTTCGACTTATTGTTGTCGCACGAACACAATGTAACTGCTGCCATCAATAATGTCGTGGATGTTTGTCTGAAAGAGAAAGACTATACCACTCACAACTTCATGCAGTGGTACGTAAGCGAACAAATTGAGGAAGAAACGTTGGCTCATCACATTCTCGATCAGCTCAACCTGATTGGAAATGATAAAGGTGCTCTTTATTTCTTTGACCGTGATATTGCGAACCTGAAGGGTAATCCTCCGGCAGGGCAGCAGGGCAAGTAAATTTTAGGAGTGTCTGCGCCTTCTCTCTTCGAATCGCTTCCAACGAACTTCCTTCATGATTGGAGTCCCGTGCATCAGATGATTCAACAGATGCTCTGCAAAAAAGGGTACTAACATCACTCCTCGTGATCCAAAGCCATTCAATACTCCCAAACGAGGATGTTCGTCATGCATACCTACAACCGGCTGGCGATCGATAGTGGTGGGTCGAAAACCAACTTTGTGATCGGCAACGGAAAAAGGATGCTTAATAGCTCCTTCGACATCTTGCAAAATTTCATTCGCTGCATCGGAAGGGAGCATATCCAAAACACCATGCTCGTATGTTGAGCCTGATCGAAATAAACCATTCCCCAGCGGAATCATGAACTTACCGAAATTAGACATGTATGCCTCTGTGAGCCCATCTACTTTCAGGGTGAGTACTTGGCCCTTATTGGTATGAATTGGCAGATCATTCCAAAGACTATCTTTCATCGGTTTCCATCCGGTACATTGGATGACAAAATCGCCATTTGCAAGCCACTCTAGTATATCTGCTGCAGATGCATCGCGTTCCTCATACGCATTTAACGAAATGAAAAAGTGCCGAGCAGCGTCGATAAAAGTGGGTAAATCAAGCCAACCGGCTTCTTTTACCACACCACTACCAAAGGGTTGATTAAAATGCTCATCCGCATCAGCCGGTATGTTTGATTCGATGTACAATGAGACTTCCGGGTGAGCAGCTCTTTCTTCCCATAGATTGGCAGCTCCGGCATCGGGAAATATGCGCAACATCGCCGTTGGATGATAAAACGAACAATTCAATTTCTGCTCGAAACGAGTATACGTGCTTCCTAGTGCAGGCAAAAGTTCATGAACAAGCCAGCTGCGTTTTAGATTGACGAAAGAGAGCGGATTCCACATTCCCGCAGCCACCCGACTGGACGATGTGCGGTAACCATTATCATATACCCTCACTCGATAACCCAAGTCGTGCAGCCGCAGAGCCAGGGTGCTTCCTGCTAATCCCTGACCCACAATTCGAATGACCGCCGCTTCTTCAGCGGGTGCAAGCAATTGTGACATGAACGTCGATTAAATTACCCCGAGCTCTTTACCAACCTTCGTGAATGCAGCAACAGCCTTATCAATATGCTCCGGCTCATGCGCTGCAGAAAGTTGAACGCGAATACGAGCTTGCTCCTTAGGTACAACCGGGAAGAAAAACCCGATAACATAGATGCCTTCTTGCAAAAGTTTATCCGCAAAAACTTGCGAAAGTTTCGCGTCATAGAGCATCACAGGCACAATTGCAGAATCGCCGTCCTTTATATCGAAACCTGCTGATTTAATTCCTGCCTTGAAACGCTGAATGTTGCTTTCCAATTTATCGCGCAACTCTGTGGTGCTGCTCAATAAATCAAATACTGCGATGCTTGCTCCTACAATGCTCGGAGCAAGTGAATTTGAGAAAAGATATGGGCGTGAGCGTTGGCGCAAAAGTTCAATAATCTCCTTTCTTCCGGTAGTAAAACCACCCATTGCGCCACCTAGCGCTTTACCCAGCGTGCCTGTAATAATATCTACACGTCCGAGTACGTTTTTCAACTCAATGGTTCCGCGCCCCGTTTTACCTATGAATCCGGTTGCATGGCACTCATCGACCATAACCATTGCATCATACTTATCCGCCAAATCACAGATCTTATCCAGTTGAGCAACGTAGCCATCCATTGAGAAAACGCCATCGGTCACAATCAACTTGAAGCGCGCGCCCGCTGCTGTAGCGTCTTGTAACTGCTTCTCCAAGTCGGCCATATCGTTGTTGTTGTAACGATAGCGCATTGCTTTGCAAAGTCTCACACCATCAATAATCGAAGCGTGATTGAGGGAGTCGCTGATAATCGCATCCTGTTCGTTCAGGAGAGGCTCGAATACTCCTCCGTTCGCATCGAATGCTGCTGCATACAAAATGGTATCCTCCGTATGAAGAAACTCCGCAATTTTATGTTCGAGCTCCTTGTGAATGTCTTGTGTACCGCAAATGAAACGAACGCTGCTCATACCGAATCCATGGGTATCGATGGCGCGCTTGGAAGCTTCTAGAACTAGTGGATGAGAAGAAAGACCCAAGTAATTATTCGCACAAAAATTCAAGACTTCCTTTCCATCAGAAGTTTTTATTACCGCACCCTGAGGGGTTGTTATAATGCGTTCACGTTTGTAAAGTCCTGCTTCTTCAATGCCTTTCAGTTCGGCTGCGAGATGCTGTTGAAATCGGGTATACATAGACTATTTGAATTTTGTCCCGAATGTACGTGCGGAATAAAAAAGCGCAATAGAGATTCGCTTATTTAGAATCGAAGATTTTTTCGCAGGCTTTTTTGGCCGCCTTTTGCTCTGCTGATTTTTTTGCTCCCCCATCGCCAACACCATATTCCTGGTCGTCTATGAGTAGAGCAATTTTATAGTAACTGGCCCCACCCTCATTTCGATGAGCAATTACCTTGAACTGTAAAGTTCTCTTATTCTTCTGACACCATTCGTGCAGCTTGCTTTTATAGTCAACATCATCATGAACTCGAGTATCCAGGCCATGCTGCTTCAATAATCGCAAGACAATGTCTCGAGTGGCATTGAAGCCTCTATCCAAATACAAGGCACCTACAATTGCCTCAACAGCATTGCCGACAATCGAATCATGCATGTCTTGCTTACCAAGGTTGAGATGAAGCAACTCATGAATGCGTAATGTGTAACCAATCATGTTCAGGTTTTCACGACGCACCACTTTGCTTTTCATTTTCGTAAGCTCACCTTCCGGAAGCATCGGATACTTGGTGTACAAATAGTGCGCTACCACAGAGTCGATGATTGCATCGCCTAGAAATTCAAGCCGTTCATTGCTGTTCTTAAGACCGGGACGAATTTTCGTTGCCGCCGAACTATGGCGAAGAGCTTGCTCGTAGATTGCAGTATCAGAAGGAGAAAAACCAAAGGCCTTCTTTACGAAGGCCTGTATTTCGGTGTTAACTTTTTTACGCTTAAAAAGCGAGCTTAACCAACTCATTCCAACTTTCTGAAAATAGCAGAAGTATTGTGACCTCCGAATCCGAATGTGTTGCTCATCGCTGCATTTACCGTGCGGTGCTGCGCCTTATTGAATGTAAAATTCAGATTTGCGTCGAGCTCTGGGTCCGGATTGGCGAAGTTGATTGTGGGTGGCACGATGCCATGCTTGATTGCCATAATGGTTGCAATCGCTTCGATAGCTCCGGCGGCACCCAACAAGTGGCCTGTCATGGATTTGGTGCTTGAAATATTCACCTTGTATGCATGTTCGCCAAACACGCTCTGAATAGCTCGTGCTTCTTGAACATCGCCCAGAGGCGTAGATGTACCGTGAACATTGATATAATCAATATCTTCTGCCGTCATACCCGCATCTTCCAATGCGTGCCCCATAACAAGCTTGGCTCCAATACCCTCGGGGTGAGGTGCGGTAATGTGATAGGCATCTGCGCTCAAGCCACCGCCCATGACTTCACAATATATTTTCGCTCCTCGTGCCTTCGCGTGCTCATATTCTTCCAGAATCAAACAACCTGCGCCTTCACCAAGCACAAAACCATCGCGTGTAACGTCGAATGGGCGTGATGCAGTCTTATAGTTCTCGTTGTTCTCGGAAAGAGCCTTGCACGCATTGAACCCACCAACTCCTGCTTCCGTAACGGCAGCTTCTGATCCACCCGTGACGATGATATCCGACTTACCCAGTCGGATGTAATTGAAGGCATCGATCATCGCATTGTTCGAAGATGCGCAGGCCGAAGTTGTGGTGTAGTTAGGTCCGCGAAATCCATAATTGATGGAGATATGGCCTGAAGCAATATCTGCAATCATTTTCGGAATAAAGAAAGGATTGAATCGTGGAGTTCCATCACCTTTCGCGTAGGCTACACACTCCTCTTGGAAAGTGAGAAGCCCGCCAATTCCGGAACCCCAGATAACACCCACACGGTCCTTGTTGATTTTTTCAAGATCCAT
>JBIKSC010000073.1:0-10317 GCA_044348775.1 Flavobacteriales bacterium
TACATACGCACCATTGGGTTTTGCCCGAATGCGTGATTGACAACAATGTCCATCAAGACTGCTATACCACGGTTGTGACATTCGTTGATGAAAGTCTTGAAAGCATCTTTGGTGCCGTATGCTTTGTCGAGGGCAAAAAAGAAAGAGGTGTTGTAACCCCAGCTATCATTGCCTTCAAATTCGTTAATTGGCATAAGCTCGATGGCTGTAACTCCCAATCGATCGAGGTAGTCGAGTGTGTCAGTAAGTGTCTGGTAGTTGCGCGCTGAAATGAAGTCACGCACGTGCAATTCATATACCACCAGTCGTTCTGCCGGCGGGCGCACGTAAGAGGCGTCGGTCCAATTGTAATCACCTTGATTGATTCTGAAGGTCGAGGCAATTTGCGAAGTACTGCAGCGAGGATATTCCGGAATATTCGGGAAAGTGGATGTCGGAATCCACTGGTCATTCCATGGGTCGAGTACCATTTCGGTATAAGGATCTGCTATGCGCATGTCTTCCAAATCGATGCTATATTGAAATGCATAGGTCGTGTTGGCGTCCAAGCCTGTAATGTCGATCCAGTATTTGCTTCCGTCCGGTGTGCGGTTCATCAAATAGGCTGCGTTGAATTGCCAGTTATTGAAGTCACCCAGCACATAAACAAAGTCTTTGTTTGGAGCATGCAACTGCAGGCGAACAGAAGAGTTGCTAAGGACGGTGATGCCATCTTGTGTTCCCACTGGGGCGGCTATTACACTAGGCTGTGGGTTGATGTTGATGAGGATTGTTTCACTAGCGCTGTTAACTCCATCAGTTGCCGTTAGCACTACGTCATATCCACCGTTCGTCGGCTGGTTGAAGGTGTAGTTAAGCGAAGTTGTATTCTCGGCGGTAGCAACTACTTCTCCATTAATAGTCAGTGTAAGTGTTGATGGCGAAGAGGAGGCGCACTGAAGAGGAATATTCTCATTTACGCCTGCGTTGATGACCTGCTGAAAAGGCTGTAAAATGCCCGCATGAAATCCAGGTTCATAAAGGTCGAGGTAGATGTCAGAACCATCTGCATTGCGACCCACTAATGACCCATTCGCATTGCGAAAAACAAACATCAGTCTGGCCACATCTGTGCCCGCCGGCATCTCATCGTAAAAGGTTGAGGGTTGTATTTGAATGGTGTGCAGATTACTTCCTTGAGGGGATAACAGCAATGAAGTGTTAGCTGTGCCCCATACGTTGTCCGGGCCTTTTACATACTGCCAGTTGTTTACACAGTTGTCTACATCGTTTTGAGTTACAACTCCCGTGTGCGCATAGAGGGGAACAACGTTGTTCAACTCCGAATTGCCCGAGCCTGCATTGTAGGTAATGGTAATAACGTCGTTCTGTGTTGGGAACGGTGGGTTCGTCAATAGGATTTGTGCTGAGCTCAGTAGTGGAAGAGCGAGAAGTGCACAAGAGGATAGAAATGTTTTCATGGTAATCGATTCGAATAGGGTCCAAATATAAACAAAGTGTAATTTGTACACTTAGCTTAAAAATTACTTCCTAATTGTAGCAGGTAAATTAGTGATTGAAACCTACAAAAAAAAACTGAGCCCTCTGACGAGAAGCGAAAAAAATATTCGCTTACATGTCAGAGGGCTCAGTGGTCTATTATCAGAACAGCTTACTGCTGCTGAAACTGCTTTGCAAAACGTTTACGATCGTTTTCGTTGAGGTACACTTTACGCAGGCGAATGCTCTTTGGCGTTACTTCAACGTATTCGTCAGCACCAATGTATTCGAGTGCTTCTTCCAGGCTGAAGCGAATTGGCGGAGCCATGACGTTCTTGGCGTCGGTACCGGAAGCACGCATGTTGGTGAGCTGCTTCGTTTTGGTAACGTTAACTACCAGGTCATTGTCGCGTGAGTGCTCACCGATTACCTGGCCTTCGTATACCTCGTCCATTGCATCTACGAAAAACTTACCACGGTCTTGGAGGTTTGAAATACTGTATGCAACCGCGTTACCGGTTTCCATGCAGATGAGTGATCCGTTCAAACGTCCTGGAATTTCTCCTTTCATGGGCTGGTATTCCTTAAAACGGTGTGACATGATGGCTTCACCTTGTGTGGCGGTGAGCATGTAGCTGCGAAGACCGATGATACCGCGTGAAGGAATTTCGAATTCGAGAACGGTGCGATCGCCCTTCGGCTCGAGGTTCTTCATTTCTCCCTTACGCTTGGTAACGGCTTCAATGGCGGTTCCGGTCATGTCGGTCGGCAAGTCGATGGTCAATTCTTCGATTGGCTCGTGCTTTTGGCCGTCAATTTCTTTCACCAATACACGTGGCTGTCCAATCTGAAGTTCGTAACCCTCGCGGCGCATAGTTTCAATTAATACAGACAAGTGAAGTACACCGCGACCAAATACCATGAAGCGGTCGGCTTTATCTGTTTCCTGAACGCGCAATGCCAGATTTTTTTCTAACTCTTTTTCCAGACGTTCTTTGATGTGGCGACTGGTTACGAATTTACCTTCCTTACCGAAAAACGGTGAATCGTTGATGGTGAAGAGCATACTCATAGTAGGCTCGTCTACCGCGATGGTTGGCAAAGCTTCCGGATTTTCGAAGTCGGTGAACGTGTCGCCGATTTCGAACTCTTCAATACCGTTGATCGCGCAGATATCGCCCGATACAACACTATCAACCTTGCGCTTGCCCAAACCTTCGAAAACGTACAACTCTTTGATACGGCCTTTCACAAGGCTGCCATCGCGCTTTGCCAGCGAAATAGGCATGCCCGCAGTGAGTTCACCGCGATGCAATTTACCGATGGCCATGCGACCTGTGTAGGCTGAATAGTCGAGCGAGGTAACCAGCATTTGTGGTGTTCCTTCACGCTTGATAGGGCCGGGGATATGTTCCAACACCAAATCGAGCAATGGCTCGATGGTGTCTGTTTTTACTTTCCAGTCTAAACTCATCCATCCGTGCTTGGCTGCGCCATATGCAGTAGGGAAGTCGAGCTGCTCTTCGGTTGCACCGAGGTTGAACATCAGGTCGAATACGGATTCATGCACTTCATCCGGAGTGCAGTTCTCCTTATCAACCTTGTTGATTACAACGATGGGTTTCAATCCCATTTGGATGGCCTTTTGCAATACAAAACGTGTTTGTGGCATTGGGCCTTCAAAGGCATCAACCAGCAACAATACACCTTCAGCCATGTTCAATACGCGCTCCACTTCGCCACCAAAGTCACTGTGACCCGGTGTGTCGATGATGTTAATCTTGTGTCCCTTGTATTGGATAGAAACGTTTTTCGCCAAAATCGTGATACCGCGCTCACGCTCGAGGTCGTTGTTGTCGAGAATGAGTTCGCCGGTTTGCTCGTTTTCACGGAAGAGCATGGCAGCATGAAGCATCTTGTCTACCAATGTTGTTTTGCCGTGGTCAACGTGAGCGATGATGGCAATATTCCTAATTTTTTGCATGTGAGGTTTTTAAAATCGGGTGCAAAAGTACGGCGGGAAGTTGCTTCTTCGACGCGATGGATAAATAGAGTGGCGAGTGGCGAGTGGCGAGAAAAGATAAAGGAGGTAATTACGGATTGTTTCCTTTTAATCAAAAAAGTCTCTCAAGCAAAATTTTTCATGTGTCGCTTGTGAAAAGTGCACTGGCCGTTTGCCACTGGCCACTCGCTATTTCTAGAATGGAAATCCTATCCCTAAATTGAACACCGTGTTATTCCGAAGCTTGAGTCGGTCGACGGGGTTGCCTGTAGATGCCAGATAGGCGAGGTACTCGTCTTTCGGTTGCCACATCCAGCGTTCACCTTGCACCTTGGCGGGGTCTTTCAACTGAACACCCACATCGAGTCGCACCAAGAAATAGTCGAAATCAAAACGTAACCCAAAGCCACCCCCGATGGCTATCTCACCTAAAAATCGATCGCCTTTGAAGTCGGCGCCTTTTCGATTGGTGTCTTCACTCAGTAGCCAAATATTTCCGGCATCAACGAAGAATGCCCAGTTAAACATTTGCGTGAATTTGAAACGATACTCCACGTTTCCTTCGAGTTTCAATTCTCCAATGTTATTGAATGTTTCCGGAAGCAAGGCATCGCGCGATGAACCGGGGCCTAGCGTTCGAGCTTGCCATGCACGAAGCCCGTTGGCACCTCCGCTGAAAAAACTCTTTTCAAATGGCAGTGTAATGGCATTTTTTCGCGGAACTCCCAACCCTCCGTAAGCCCGCATTACGAATGCATTGCGGTCATTCACGTTGCTATAGAAGCGAAAGTCGCCCTCACCCCGAAAATATTGAGCGAAGCGAATTCCGTAAATGCGATGACTATTTAAACTGTCGAATGGCTGATTGGTAAGGTCCATCAAACCATTCAAGAAATTACCGGCTGCACTGGCCCCAATTCTCGCATAATAATAGCTGGGCTGGTACTTCGATTTTTGTGTGTTAAGCGTGTACGCTGCGTTGGTGGCGAGAATCAAATGGTCTTGGTAACTGTTTTCAAGAAAGGCGTCATTGATGCGATCCAAGAAACGCTGGAAATCCTGGGATTTGTCAATCTTAATGATGCTGAATTCAACGACATCAAGGGAAACTCTGGATACAGCATCCGGATTTTCAATCCAGTTATAGGAATAGCGTATTTGTGAAAGTGTGCGCGTATAGTCCGGTCTTCGCTGATAATTAAATGTTGCACTTAATGCCGTTTGCGGCTCACTGCTTTGTGCGGTGAAATCACAGCCCAATGGCCACAGCCTTGGAACACGATAGGTTATTTCTGGCCCGATTTCAAAGGTGTTTAGCTGGAAGTTGCTTTGAAGTCCGTTTGTTGCTGTGGTATTGTCGTCGTTACCAAACGCCAGGTTTTGGGACGCTTCCATACCCGTTACAATGTTGAAGTCGAGAGCCTCTGCTCCTCCGAACAGGTTGCGGTGAGTGTAGGTCAGGTTTCCATAGATTCCCATATTTCCACTCCGATTGGTAAGGTGGGGATAGAAAAAATAGGATTGCTTTTCCTCCGGTGTAAGTCGAACGTGTGTATCCAAAATGTGGATTTTTTCATTGATCGAATTTTCTCGTGGAAGCAATTGTATGGTGGTAGACTTGAATACCCCCATTTGTGAAAATCGTTTGTAAGTGCGATCAATTCGGCTTCGCTGATACATATCGCCACTGCGATAGCTCTGGGCACAGGAAATGACATCGGCATCCAAATCAGGCTCGCCAAAACATAAGATTTTAACGCCATCATATTCAATAGTGTCGGTTGGCGCATAATCCGGATTTGATAAGTCGAAGTGTGTATGCACGAAGACATCGCCAATGAAGTACTTCTTATGGGGCACCGAAATAAGACTGTCCGTATACTCTTGAGAGGGTATTTGTGGTTGCTCAATGCGCAAAGTCAGATTCACCTTGTTTTGCCCAACGGTTGTGTCGGCATCAAATACTACATATTCCTTATTGAAGTCGTAATAGCCTTTTTCATTGAAATAAGCAGCAATCGCTTCTCGCTCTGCATCCAGTGCTTTTACGTCGAAAACATCGGCAGAGTCGATACTGGCGTTTTTTCGAAGTTGGATTATGCTATTTCGCATCTCCGGATCTGAAATGACATAATCCACATGTTGAATTTGGTATGGTTTCCCCGGATATACGTGAAAGTTGACCTTGCATTTTGAACTATCAGCACTGTATTCCACCTCTGGAGTAACAGTGGAGCGGAAATACCCTTTTTTCTGCAAAAAGATGTTCATCTGCTCCGCGCTTTTAATCATCTTGGCCGAGTCGAGCAAGGCTGTTGGTTCACCCACAGTATAGGCCCAGAACATACGCCAGCTCTTGCATTCGACCGGCGTCTTGTTGCTGGCCGCGCGTCGATTGTTCTTGTCTTTGCATCGTTCCGATGCTTTGCGTTCACTCTCGGTTAACTTGTTTTTATTGACTAAAAGGTAAACGGTGTGATTGAACCGAAACCAAAGGATTCTGCGGTTAGGTTTGAGTCGCGAGTAGAATAAAATTTCGTCTGACGGTACTTCAAACTCAAGCATCGGTGTAACCGGCAAGGCATTCATATCAAAGGGCAGCTTCACCTGTGATTCGGTGTGAATGACCACATCTTGTTTGCGCAGGAATGATTGGCCTTTCGGTAGATTACGCAATCGCCCACAACCTGAAAGCATGAGCACTGCCATCAAGCACAAACATGTTATTTTGAAGAGCCTATACCTACTCATTATCTTGCAGCGCAATTTTGCTCAGAAATCGGAATTTCCGATACATACTTCTAAAATATCATCGGTTGAAAAAGGATATCAAATGGGTTCGCTCTCTGCAGCAGAAAAAGTTTCGCATCGAAAGTTCATGTTTTGTCGTGGAAGGGCGCAAAGGAGTAGAGGAGGGCTTGAAGTCTGAGTTCAGAATTCACTCGGCGTACACGACCGATGCTGACTGGGCTAGCGCACATCCGGATGCCATGCTTGTTCCCATGCACGAAATGGAGCAGATGAGCTCGCTGACTTCGCCTTCGCCTTACCTAGCTGTTTTTCACAGCCGAGAAAATAATTCGGAGTGGGATCGCAGTAAGTCGGTGATGGTTCTAGATGGAATTGCTGACCCGGGCAACATGGGTACGATTATTCGCACAGCTGAATGGTTTGGAATCGAGACGATACTCTGCACTCCCGACTGCGTCGAAATTTATAACCCCAAAGTGGTCCAAGCAACGATGGGAAGTGTTTTTCGAATGAGAGTAATTACGCTGAGCGAAGAAGACATGGCCCGTGATTTTAAGGCAAACGATTATTATATTATCGCAGCTGACCTACAAGGCTCGAGTATTTATAAGTTCGATTTCAAACAGAAGCTAGCTATCATAATCGGAAGCGAAAGCCACGGTATTCGCCCTGCCATGCGTTCTATGGTTGATGAGTTTGTAACTATACCCGGCAATGGACGCGCAGAGTCACTCAATGCGTCGGTGGCCGCTACCGTTTTTTTGAGTCAATGGCGATTTAGTAATGACTAGTGACAAATGACTAATGACAAATGCGCAGCATACGACTCATTCGTCATTTGTCACGAGTCATTAGTCATTCCCGAAGGGATTTCCATCCAATGCGTGACATCGCCGAAAAAGTGATTGCTGTTGCCTTCGCCTTGCCAGAAGTGCGGGCCGTGTTTAGCGCACTTCTCGCTGCCTGCCGGATAAAAGTCTTTCAGGAACTTTAGAATGACCACCTCGCGCATCTCAAACTCGCCACTTTTACCGGGAAGAAAAACGCGGTTACCGGGAATGAAGCCAAGCAATCGTTGACCGTCTTCAGGTAATTGTTCTTGAATAGAAATCCACTCACTCATATTGCTCATGTTTAGCGTCCGATGAAAACAGCTTTGCGTTTTTCCATAAAGGCCGTCACTCCTTCGCTGTAATCGTTGGTTCCACCGGCTTCTATCTGATACTGTTCTTCGAGTTGAAGCTGTTGTTCGAGTGTGTTGCTCATGCTCGCATTGAGAGCAGCTTTGGTAAGCCCAAGGGCATGCGTTGGCATGAGCGAAAGGTCTTGAGCGAGGCGTGTGATGGTTTCTTCAAACTGATCGTCGGCAACGCATTTGTAAATCATCCCCCAGCGTTCTGCATCTGTTGCGCTGATTTTTTCTCCGGTCATCATGATGGCTGAAGCTTTCGCAAAGCCGATCAAGCGCGGTAAGAAGAAAGTTCCGCCACTGTCGGGCACCAATCCAATCTTCGAAAACGCCTGAATGAATGAGGCCGATTCCGTCGCGACAACCAAATCGCACGCAAGGGCTATGTTGGCACCTGCCCCTGCTGCAACACCGTTAACGGCAGCAACAACAGGCTTGGCGATGTTGCGAATCTTCTCAATGATGGGATTGTAGTGCTCACCGAGAATGGTTTTGAATCCCGGTGGATTAGGTCCCGTTACTTCAGCCAAATCCTGACCTGCACAAAATGCTTTTCCGTTGCCCGAGAGCACGATGCAGCGCACGTCTTTATTAGCTGCTGCTTCGTCGAGGGCGCTCTGAAGTGCCAGCGCCATCTCGCGGTTGAAGCTGTTGTAGACCTGTGGTCGGTTCAAGCGAATTAAGGCTACCGAACCTACTTGTTGTATTTGAATAGTGTCGTGAATTGGAGACATTCGAAAATTGCAATTTGTTTCGTTGCAATGTTACGATGAAACGAAAATGAGTTGTCATCATTTGCCGGGCAAATTCCCTCGACTTCGCTCGGGGACCGCCCTCGGCTACGCTCGGGGACCGATTTTTTCGCTGATGAAAATGCCCCTCGGCTACGCTCGGGGACCATGCCCGGCCGAGCGAAGCCGAGGCCAATGCCTTCGTCAGAAGGATGTCGGTGGCCGAGCGCAGTCGAGGCCAGTATGTTCGTCGGAATACTATCACCCCCCCCTCGGCTACGCTCGGGGACCGATTTTTTCGCTGATGAAAATGCCCCTCGGCTACGCTCGGGGACCACGCCCGGCCGAGCGAAGCCGAGGCCAATGCCTTCGTCAGAATGATGTCGGTGGCCGAGCGCAGTCGAGGCCAGTATGTTCGTCGGAATACTATCACCCCCCCCTCGGCTACGCTCGGGGACCGACTTTTCACGCGAGTGAAAATGACCTCGGCTTCGCTCGGTCTGCGCGCCCGGCCGAGCGTAGCCGAGGCCATCGCTTTCGTTGGAATAATGCCGGTGGCCGAGCGCAGTCGAGGCCCGATTTTTCGCATTCAAAGAGGAATGTTGAATATGGAATAACAAGAATATTATTCCTTGGAAAGATTCATTTTGGTCTGAAAATGACTCAGGTTTTTGCATGCAGCGAGTTCTTTTAATCGTTGGATGTCTCTTTTGATCAGCGCTTCTTTTTTGGCAGCGCTCCATCTTTGAACCTGCTTTTCCCTCAGAAATGCGTCTTCAATTCTAGGGTAATACTCTAGATATACCAGAATAACCGGAAGCCTATCGCGCGTATAATTTGACCCATTGCCGGATTTGTGTTGGTGGATTCTTTCCACCAGTTTTTTCGTGCTACCGGTGTAATAAGTGCCATCAGCACATTTTAGGATATACATGTATGCTTCCATTCTGTCGTGTTCAATTGAATGAACTATTATACCACGACTTCTAGAATGGAACTGGCTCGTTCTATTCCAATAAGGAATAGTAAAGTTGATAGCGTTATTTAACTTGGTTAGTTACCGCCCCCCCTCGACTTCGCTCGGGGACCCCCCTCGACTTCGCTCGGGGACCGCGCCCGGCCGAGCGAAGCCGAGGCCAATACTTCGTCAAATTGCCACTGGTGGCCGAGCGCAGTCGAGGCCCGTGTTGTTTGACCTCTATATGTTCTCGTCCAATGGTTTGATCGTTCTCTTCCCCTTCGTAAATCGCACAACCAACTGAATAATCATCGCTCCAAATGCACTCTTGATTATCGCTCCAGGGAGCAGCGAGCTGACCTTTTCCTGCCAGCCCATCGGGTCGAGTTGCGAGAGCCAAAAGCCACCTAACAACAGAATAATGATATGCCCGAGTACCCAGTTGAGTATGGAAGGCAATGCTTTGCTGAACATGTCGGTTTCGGCCAGATAACCGCAAACTATCGACGCGGCAATGAAACCAAAGAAGAAACCCCCATGCTGACCTATGATGATCCCCCAGCCCGCATGATGCCCCGCAAATACAGGAAAGCCCATGCCTCCCGCAAGAATGTAGGCCACAACTGCCGCTGTGCCTATGCGCCAGCCAAATGCCATGGCTCCAAGAAGCACCACAAACGATTGCAACGTGATGGGCATCTCTCCTTTTATATCGATGACGACAGGACCCAATGAGACCAGCAAACCAAGTGCAATAAGCCACTTGACGATGCTGTCGATAAGGACAGATTTATGAAAGCGAATGACGTTGTTTAGCATAGTTGCTTATCGATTGTCGATGAAAAAGGTCTGAGCTTCGGCAGGTACAAACTGATTGTTTTCCCGGTTTACGTCGGCCATGCCTTCGTATGAATCGATGTGAATGCTTTCAATGGTGTTGATGGACTTCGGGATGCTCAGCAGGTAAGTAGGCTCCACCCATTTCCAGTCGGGAAGAATCGTCCACTTGCCATTGTATCCATCTGCCGGTTTTTCGCTGCGCATAATGTCGAGCGCGATCACAAACGTTTCAGTTCCTCCACCCTTGTATTTCACTTCTACTTCCAATGGCATAATCATATCGCCCTTGCGAACAATTGCAACATCTGTGACGCTAGTAGTGCCGTTAACCATCGCGATGCCGTAGTCAATCGTTTTGGTAGTATTC
>JBIKSC010000331.1:0-2762 GCA_044348775.1 Flavobacteriales bacterium
CGATGTATTCATGTCGTTACTTCCGAACATAGAGTTAACGAATTATTTAAACAGCCATTTCAGTCTTCAGCCAGATAGTCAATGGACCATTGCGGGTAGCTCCAACGATTTCGAGGCATCTACCGGAATGAAGTTCATGTATATGGACACACTTGCATACTCGCACCACACATCGACACTCATTGCGCTCGAGCTCAAGATGGACAGTCCCTTGGGGAAAGATCAAATCTTGAAATACTGTTTCATGGCTGCATACCTAGAATGGAAAGGAATGATTGCGATGAATTCTACCTTCCATATACTCATTCTAGGAAACAATTCTTCCTTGACCGATTCAGTCTATTCGTTAAAGCAAGAAGCACAGCAGCAGTTGCGCGAAAAGCAATATCCTAAAAAAGGAATTACAACGGAAGAAATTGAGTCGCTGGCAAAGCGTGCAGAAACCATCTTAAAAAGCCTTGACATCAAAAACACGACCTGGCAAGAATTCGGCGATTACTTCCACAAACTCAATCATACATTACCGACGAGTCCATATGCCGAGACCCTGCACAAGCTCATCGATGGGTTTTTGGTTTCGCTGCAGACCAAATACAGTCGGAAGTTGAAGAGGCCGATTTATGTGCGGTAAAAACAACGTTGGTTTTGCGCTCCATTTTTGGTGAAACCAACTGCTTACGAACACTTTCTATTTTTGGATATTCAACCGAATCAGCTCTTGTATAAAGAGCCCATTCATGACGCGTTATCTTTCGCCAATGAACCGAGCTACAATTTTACCAGCCTGTGTATTCAGCGGGATAACTCTCCTCACCGGCTGCAAGGTGTATTATACGACCTCGGATGTAGACGCGAATTTGAAATCGACTGTTGATAAGGTCAACACCACGCTCTCAAACTTGCAATCACAAGTTGCGGAATTGGAAAAGCAGTACCGCGAAATACCGTGTGAACAGAAATCGGAAGTCATCTTGAAGGCAGACGGCATGGTGCACGAACTCGATGGTGAAATGCGTTCGTTGGAACAACTGAAACAAACGGTCAACAACGATTACAAATTCTTCGCGCAATACACGCAAGGCAAGAGCCGCATTGAATCGGGCACGGAGGAATGGAAGAAACTCAAGGAAACAAAAGCTGCGATGAAGAACAATTTGGATGCACTGCAAAACCAAGGCAACACCGTGGTTGATGAGGCACAAAAGTTCAACGCATTCGTCCATGCGCAAGTGGTTCCCACAGTGCAAGTGTGTGAAGTAAAATCATACACTTCACAATTCGAAAAAGCAGTGAGTACGTTGGGTTCCAACCTGCAGATAGCCCAAAGTGATTTGAAGAAATATGATTCCCAAATTGCCAGCATCAAAGAGCAGTTTGGTGCAACAGCAGCTGCAACCTGCAACCAACTTGCAGAGCTTGCAAAACAAATTCGAATAGACATCGATGCTATGCAGCCCATTCATCGAAATACGCAGCGTATTCTAACCGAATTCAAAGTCAAAACGAAAGGGCTCCAACGCATTTACTCCTGCAGCGCAAACTGGCGATTAGTTGCAGAAACAGAAGCAGCCATAGGCAAGCAAGAGCAAGACTTCAACGCGCACAGCCAGTCGATCACGGCGGCTGCTGCATCCATTCAGCAACTGGTGAATTCGTTGCAGAGGTGAGATGTTCACTTGGCATTCTAAATTTGCTTTTAATTTCAGATATGGAAAATGTGTCTGTGACCTCGATATAAATCAACGTTAGCCATGTCTTCGCTTCGCTTCATTCTTTCTGAACATCGTCATGGACATTTACTCCGTCATTTCGGAGACAATTCACCAGCAGGAAGTCACTTTAATACAGCGGTGTTTGCATCACCGCAGGAATTAATACTATTCATAAACTCGAATGCACCAATCTCAACACAATCCTATTCTGAGAAAAAAGTAGCCTATCTCTTCCGAACAACCGATGGCACAGCAGTCGGAACTGATGGATTAGCGCTTCGCAAAAGCATTCCGGCAGAGGATATCGTTCAAGAAAATCGAGACGGCTATTCACTCAGCATAGGCCTAATTGCAGAATTGCCAATCACTCAGGAGTTTTGTGTGATTGCCTATGAAACACCAGAAGGCCTATCCATCGTCACCGCCTTTCCCGGAGGATATGCGCGGCCATTTGCGCAGAAGGGACAACCCGCAAAGGAGTATGCGCTGAACAAGCAGTTTTGGGAAGATCATGTCCTAGTAAGGAAGAAAGGCTGAGTGACTGAAAAATTATGGTCACACCCTATCTTCGCCCTTATGCTTCACCACAACTCACCCATCGCCGTTTGGCACAGTCAACCCTTTGAGGTTCCTGTGCTCGATGCAGGCATGCGGTGGGCGCTGGTGCGATATCGTAACCCACGTGAGCAGCCTAGGAAGTTTTCACTACTGAAAAATCTGTTCGTGGTGCGCAAGGGACAATCGTTTGGAGCAGTGGGTAACGAGTCGTGCACTTCCATCCGCGTATGGCAGTTTCGATGGTTGATCGGGTGGCCAAAATCAAAGCGGATTGAACTCGCGGTGCGAGCAACACGGATTGCACTTTGCGGAAGGGATGGAGGATGGAGAATGGCGAATGGCGAATGACGAGTGTGGCAGAAGTGAATCTCACGCCACATCGTCAACTTGTCACTTGTCACTCGCAATTGGTCAATAGTCATTAATCACCGGTCATTTGTATGTTTGCTCCGTCATGATCACCTACAACCCCAAAGACTGGTTCACATTTAT
>JBIKSC010000332.1:0-2758 GCA_044348775.1 Flavobacteriales bacterium
TCATTTTCGTCTACCTCCTGCTGTTGCACGCGATAAGCCAGCTTGTATTCACCCATTATTGGATCAACTTGATAATTTCCTGCCCTTAACTCAAGCGTCTCTCCGGCATTGATAAAAAAACCTTCTGCGCTCGAAGCTTCATGCACAACAGAGCCTGCTGCCTGTGAAATCACGTCGACATGAAGTCGACAATCAGTTTGAAATCCCCCACCCAAATTGGTCGCTAGGGCAGAAAACTTCAAATCAGGAGGCATGGATGTAGGATACTTGGTGTACTCCATGAATTCGTATCCTGTGGGATGCGAAGGATCCATCAAATCAAAATCACCATAGTTTACTCCTGAAATTACAAGATCGTTGTTGTAAGTATCAATCAACTCTACATCGTCAATCTGCCAGTAGTAGTACATCGCATCAAAAACAAAACGAATGCGAACATCCGGTTGAAAGGCCACATAGTTGGATATCTGAATTACTTGCTGATCATAGGGCATTGTCGGATTGGGTAATTCCGGATTTGAGAATACCGAAAACCAATTGAAACCACCATCGATTGAAACTTCAACGTATGCGTTTCCGGTCAATCGTTTACAGTACTGATTAAACTTAAGAGCTACACTTCCATAGGCCGAAAGATTAATCGACGGTGAAGTAATAGAAGCATAGTGTGGACCGGGTGCAGGCCCTGTTCCAAAGTTAGCTTCACTGCAAGGCATATCGGGATTATCCCACCAGTTCGAATCAAAAATCATGAAACCATTAGCTGCCGTAGGGCTTAAGATGGGCTCTCCCAAATTACCTACTACACAACTGCCTCGCGAACCAACTTCGATGTTCGGAGTCGTATTAGGCCCACGATATTCCCAATTGGCAACTCCTCCTGCACCAAAACTCGTCCATCCGCTGTTAAAGCCATCGGAGAAATCTTCCGACCAAATCACATCGCGATTACCGCCTGAGGAGCCCAACATATGAGGATCCAGAGCATAACTTCCGGGTGCGGGTGCAAAACGATGTTGTCCTAATGCCAGCGCACAAAGCATTAACAAGCAAGCCGATATGTAAAGTGATTTCATACAGTCAATTGTTCGGAACGAATATAGGCGAAGAAAGTGCGGTGACACGCTGTAATATTCCGCAACTCTTACAGAGCTATGACTACTTCCAGCTTACCCATTGTTTTGTGCCAAAGGCGAAAACTACGCTCGCCATGAACGCCAGTGTATCGCGCTTCCAAAATCAGATCATCGCACAGAAATGGCAAGATTTCAATATGACCTGCAAAATCTACCTGCTCTCCCCAATACTTGAATATCGCTTCCTTCGCACTCCAAACGATTGTTAGAGCTCGCACGATTTCAGCATGAGATTCCAACCAACTCCACTCGCTGCTTGAACAAAACTTGCTGCGAATCGTGAAAATCTGCTCGGTCGGTTCTTGAATATCAAGACCAATAGTGACATCTGCGATTACCACAGCAACGGAGTTCTGGCAGTGTGAAATAGACAATGCACCTTGAGCTAAAACCGGCTTACCATTGTCGAGAACATCAGGCCGCCCAATACCTTGCATATGCAGCAAAATCCTTGTGCCAAGCCATTCTCGCCTTCGATGCGCGGCCTTCAATGCGGGCATTTTTTCGCCCGTAGCCAGCAACTCCCATTGTTGCAAAAGCTCTTCATCCGTCTCTTGCGGCGTCCACAAAATCAACGTGAATGGCTTGTTCTCAAGAGATGAATGAACTATTTCGGCTTGCATAGGTTAATGCTTCGTGCAAACCTACGAAGGAGCCACTTTTTTCAGTTTTGTTTAACGAAATGTGTTAGCTTAATCCTATCTTTGCATCCTCTTTTTCAAGATATTAAAACCAATTAAAATGAGCATTCCAACAGCCGACAAGGTAACGACCTACAAAGTGAAAGACATGAGCCTCGCAGAATGGGGCCGCAAAGAAATCAAATTGGCCGAGGCCGAAATGCCTGGCTTGATGAGCTTGCGCACTGAGTTCGGTCCTTCTAAACCTCTTGCAGGTGCCCGCGTTGCAGGATGTTTGCACATGACCATTCAAACCGCTGTACTCATCGAAACACTCGTTGAACTCGGTGCTGAAGTGAGCTGGAGCTCATGCAACATCTTCTCTACGCAAGACCACGCTGCTGCTGCTATCGCCGCTGCAGGTATTCCGGTCTATGCTTGGAAAGGAATGAACCACGAAGAATTCGACTGGTGCATCGAGCAAACACTTCACGCGTTCAGCGGTGGTCAGGCACTCAACATGATCCTCGACGATGGTGGTGACCTTACCAACATGGTATTCGACAAATATCCTGAGCTTGTTGCCGGTATCCGCGGTATCTCAGAAGAAACAACTACAGGTGTTCTCCGCTTGTATGAGCGTGAAAAGAACGGCACTTTGTTGTTGCCTGCCATCAACATCAATGATTCTGTAACAAAGAGCAAATTCGACAACAAATACGGTTGCCGCGAGTCACTCGTAGACGCTATCCGTCGTGCTACCGACCTTATGATGGCCGGTAAAGTAGCAGTTGTTGCCGGTTTCGGTGACGTAGGAAAAGGCTCTGCCGATTCATTGCGTCATGCCGGCGTGCGTGTAATGGTGTCTGAAATCGACCCAATCTGCGCATTGCAAGCTGCGATGGAAGGCTACGAAGTGAAGAAAATGGACAATGCTATTCCGGAAGCTGACATCATTGTGACAGCTACCGGTAACCACAACATCATCGTTGACCGCCACTT
>JBIKSC010000333.1:0-2738 GCA_044348775.1 Flavobacteriales bacterium
GGTGTAGTGCTGGTGTTTATAGATAAGATCTTGAATCCTTCGAAAGAAGTAGTTGTCACGTTTCCCAAAGCTTTTGTGATTGGACTTGCTCAATGCGTGAGTATGATACCGGGTGTTTCGCGGTCGGCTGCAACAATTATCGGGGGTATGACTCAGGGCCTTACACGGAAACAGGCCGCAGAATTCTCGTTCTTTCTCGCTGTGCCCACCATGTTTGGAGCTTCAGCACTGAAGCTTTATAAAGGCTTCAGTGAGCACCCGGATATTTTCCAGGGCGACAATCTGATGTTGTTGCTGGTAGGCAATGTGGTAGCATTTCTTGTTGCCATGCTCGCCATTCGATTCTTCGTCAGTTTCCTTACAAAACATGGGTTTCGAGTATTTGGCTGGTATCGCATCATACTGGGCGGGCTTTTGCTGATTTTGCTCGCATTGGGTATAAACCTTCAAGTCCTTTAACTCTAACGGTGCGGTCATTACCTTTCGCACATGAAACTTTCGGCTGTCATTATCACCTTCAATGAAGAGCGCAACTTACAGCGTTGCCTTGATTCATTGAAAGGAGTGGCCGATGAGATTATAGTAGTCGATTCCTTCTCCACCGATGCCACGCAACGCATAGCAGAAGCTGCAGGAGCGATCTTTATTCAACATGCGTTTGAAGGACACATTCAACAAAAGAACGTTGCTCTTTCGCGCGCAACGCACGAATGGATTCTTTCCTTGGATGCTGATGAAGCATTAGACGCAGCGCTTCGAGTATCCATATTACAAGTTAAAGCCAGTGGCGAAGCGAATGGTTATTCCATGAATCGTCTCACTAATTACTGCGGGCATTGGGTAAAACATTGCGGCTGGTATCCCGACACTAAAGTTCGTCTCATACGCTCAGGGCGAGGCTCGTGGACCGGCGTAAATCCGCATGATCGACTTGAGTTGCAGGATAATCATAGTCCGGTGCATATAGAAGGGGACATTCTTCATTACTCCTACTACACATTGGATGATCACCGCAAACAAATTGAATATTTCGGAAACATAGCGGCGCGCGAATTATTTCAGCGAAACAAAACCCTTAGCTGGCCAATGGTGTTCATGAAGGTGATTGCGCAATTCATAAAGAGCTACATCGTGAAATTAGGCATTTTAGATGGAGCCACTGGTTGGACTATTTCACGTATGTCGGCATACGCTACGTGGCGTAAATACACAAAACTCAAGAACCTTTATAAGCAAGCATGAGAACTATTTCGCGCATCATCATTTCACGTACCGACAGCATTGGTGATGTCATGCTCACTTTGCCCATGTGTGGATGGATCAAGAAGCATCTGCCGGAATGTACACTCATATTCCTTGGGCGGTCGTACACACGTGCTATTATCGAGGCGTGCCAACACATTGACAGTTTCATGGACTGGGACGCATTGAAGCACGAGAGTCCCGGAGAACAGGTAGAAGCATTTGCATCTCAGGAAGCGGATTGCATCATTCATGTGTTTCCACGGAAAGAAATTATGTGGTTAGCAAAGCGTGCCGGCATATCCATTAGAATTGCGAGCGGTCATCGTATTCACGCGCTAACCAAATGCAATAAGCTTGTTTTCTTTTCTCGCAAAAATTCTGATTTACACGAGTCTCAGCTCAACTTCAAATTGCTGAAACCCCTTGCTATTCCCGACAGTATAGACATAGAATCAGTCCCCGCCTATTATGGTTTCGGCAACGTGACGGCAGCAACTTCTGTGATGCAAGAAATGCTCAATCGAGCGAAAGGCAGAAAGCGAATTGTGCTTCATCCTTTATCGAAAGGCAGCGCTGTAGACTGGCCGATTAGCCGTTACCAAGAACTAGTAGGATTGCTTCCCTCAACCGATTACGCAGTATACATTACCGGAACGGAGGATGAAGGCAGGCGATTGGTTGAGCAAGGCGGCATAAGCGGCGATAACGTTTATGATACGACCGGGCTCTTCGAATTGAGTGAACTCGTTAGTTTTATTGAACAATGCGACGCATTAATTGCGGCCAGCACAGGTCCGTTGCACATTGCGGCTGCATTAGGTAAGTGTGCAATTGGTCTTTACTCACCGAAGCGCCCCATTCATCCCGGACGTTGGAGTCCGGTAGGGAAAAACGCACAGGTTATTTGTGCGAAAGAACATCCGAAGAAGGGTGCTTCCCTTTCAATTTCGGCCGACGAAGTTCTTCAAGTGCTACAACACGCTTTGAGGTAAACAACATATAGAAAAAGGCCATGAACATGACACCCGCTTGCGATTCTAAGGTGTCTTCAGTAAGGAAAGAAAGCGCTACGAGCAACACAATCATAATAGTCAGAGAATCTCTCTTCCTACCTTTTATTACAGGCCAAAAAACAATAACCATAAACGCAATAAAACCGAAGACGCCATAAGTAACCCACATGGTCAGATACTGATTGTGGGCACGCAAACGATAGGTAGAATCCAAAGGAGAGTTATTGGCTTTGTAGGCCTCTTGAAACGAAGCATTCACGTCGCCCGTGCCTACGCCGAGCCACACATTATTCTTAATAATCCACACAGCGGTTTTCCAAAACTCCCAGCGCTGCATGACACTATGGCCATCGGGATCTCCCCCAGCTCTGAAGTTAGCCCATTCGAAAAAAATGCGATTAAGTCTTTTCTCAAGACCTTTTTCGCGCGCCTCTGAATATGTTGGGAAACCGGATTCGATTGCTCTCACATCATCGTTAG
>JBIKSC010000074.1:0-10143 GCA_044348775.1 Flavobacteriales bacterium
TCAACGAAGTCGATTTCCTCGTTCACACAAGCAAACTTGGTTACAGGATAAAAATCCGCAACTGGAGCACAAGTCAAAGGACTATCGCCCGTGCCTGTAAGCGCTTTATTTGCTTCTGTCCAAAGCGTGCTGCGTCCTGAGATAGCAGCATTCAAAGCAAGTCTCATACGCTCCTTTTGTCCATTGGTGAACATGTGAGAGCAATAAGAATAATCCATGAAATTCTGCACGTTTTCAACGACTCCAAATGTTCCTACCAGCTCAACGTCGTCTATTGAAAACGATCCGGCCAAATCTTCTGCATTAAAGGCATACACGCGGAACGTCACCGGACCGGTTAACGCGGTAAAAGAGGCTCCACCAAGCGTCACCTTGGCACCATTCACAGCAATTGCAGTGTCATTGGCAAAGAAAAATGTGTTGGCCGGATTTGGATTTGAAAGCACCACCAAATTTGCATTTGCAGGAGCAACAGAAGCTGCAATATTGTTTCCATAATTATTCATGCTAGAGCGCACAGCGAAGGCTCGTGGACCGTTGGCACCTCGAGCAGCTTTGAAACGCATCTCGGTTAACGTCATTGCGCTGCCGGGACGCGGTGTAACAGTGAATTCATAATACTTTGAAGTATTGATGGCACCGGTCATATCTGAGTAAGATGTAGCGCCACTCACAGCACCTTCCTCCCAGCCAGTGAATGAGAACTGGGCATCGAGATTCGGATTGACCGATACTCCGTTAGCCTCAAAACGGGTGAGTTGCAAACGTGTGAAACTCTCTTCGCCAATCAGTAACATCACGGGATCTGTAGGATCTGTTGTACCTCCAAATCCACCAACCACATCGTTGAAGTTATAGATTGGATTAGCAATAGTAGTGGAGCTACAAGAGAAGTCTTTTAAATCGAGGCAGTCATCATGTCCTTCAGTAACAGGAGTGTCCGAAACACCATCATCACCACATTCAACCTCCGGATCGTTCGTGCTGCCCCATGGGTGCGCCAAATCGAGATAGTGACCAACCTCGTGTGTCAACGCTCTAGAAGCGAAATCAGAACCCGTTCCAATACTACCTATATAGTTGTGGCGAATGATAATACCATCAGCCAAGGCAGACTGTCCGTCGATAACAGAGGATGGGTACTGGCTGTAACCTGCCACACCGTTCTCCATATTGGCTACCGTCCAAACATTCAGGTAGCGTTCGCGCGGCCACTGATTCAATTTAGAGCCATTGTCACCTACGTAAGTTTCAATTGAGCGGATGCGCTCGATACCATTGGTGCAGTTGCCCAAAAAGTCTTTTGTAGCGAGTCGGAACTCAAGCTTCACATTTGCTACAATGGTGTCGAAACCATTCACCACGACAATGGTGTCGGAGTTCAGTTTGTTGTAATCTTGATTGAGGATCTCCATTTGGTCGAGAATCTGAGCATCCGAAATATTCTCTGGACCTTCCATGTGCAGCACGTGGAATACTACAGGAATAACGAGAACCGCCTCGGCCTCTCCATCACGAGTGTTGCGCCATTCAATCATTTCCTCGCGCATTAATCGGTCGTAATTATCCTGAGCCTGCACCAAGAAAGGATTGCGGGCACGCTCTCTGTTGTTCATCAGGTCGGTACCGCAACGATACTGAGCCATTGCAGTAAGGGTGGTTACAAGTCCCAAACCTAGCGTAAGTAAGCTTTTTCTCATGTCAATTTCTGAAATTTAGAAGTCACAAATATAAACGCGATGTGAAATGCTCAAAATTTACTTATAACGAGCTTCATAACACTATTACAGGCTAGAATCAAACAACCCTACATAGATGCGGCTCCAGAAATTGACAACAAAGCCAAAAATGACCATATTTGGCCCCGTGCGCATGCAACGCCTAGCATACCTTCTTATTATCCTGGTGCTATACCAGGTAGGCGCCGCTTGGACCATCTACTCTGCCGCGATTTGGATTCACAAGAAAAACAAGGAATTTCGCCTTTCGGATACAAACCGTTGGGAAACATTTTCACTCTCTCAAACAGAATACGAAGCGCTTCTGATAGAGGAAGACGAAATCGAAATGAACGGTAAGCTCTACGACATAGTTACTCGGAAACAATGCGCTAACCGCATCGAAATTGTTGTGGTTGCGGACCAAGCCGAAAACAAAATGAAGAGAACTCTCAAAGCCTTGCAGAAGGAAGGAACAGGTTGGTCCGAACTTACCAAGCGCGTACAAGCATTCGGCATGTCTGTTTTCAGCCCTGAAAAAAGCCTGAATGTCGATATTCGAATGTTTGTAATTACAACACTATCCTACTTCACTTACTCAGAAAATCATTTCCAGAAAGGAGTACTCGGTGTTTTGGACCAGCCCCCGGCCGCTTGATGAGTCTCAGCCCCATTGACTCTGGGGCAAAAAGTCTTAGTTACTCATCCAAAAATCCAAATGAAAAAGATACTTATCCTTGTTGGGATAGTGTCGCATTCTTGGGGCATCGCCTATCTGCATGCTCAAAGCGATACGATTCCAGAACAACTTCAACTAAACGAAATAGTAATTTCCTATAACAAAACAGAAGAGCGCAAGAATAAAATCCCACAAGTCATTGAGCTGATCGATGCGAAAACAATAGCACGCTCACAAGCCCAGACAGCAGCCGATCTCATCGCTCAAAACGGCTCCGTGCTCGTTCAAAAAAGTCAGCAGGGTGGCGGAAGTCCTATCATAAGGGGCTTTGAAGCTAGTCGCATTCTTCTAGTTGTTGACGGAGTGCGCATGAACAATCTGATATACAGATCCGGTCACCTTCAAAACATCATGACCATTGACAACATAAGTCTGGAAAGAGCTGAAATACTCTTCGGCCCATCATCGACTCAATATGGATCCGATGCATTGGGGGGCACCATACACTTGTTTACCAAAAAACCGATTTTAAGCAGCGACGACAATCAATTTACACAAATAGGACTTCGCACCCGTTACTCAACGGTCAATCAGGAATCGACCACAGGGCTCGACATCAACCTTGGATGGAAGCGGTTTGCAAGTCGAACCATTGTATCGTTTTCGCGCTTCGGTGATTTGCGCAATGGCAAGAATGCCAATCCTCTCTTCGACGGAAATTACATCGCTCGTGAAAACTACATCGACAGCAACTTTGACAAGCCTGGTACTTATGGAGTCGACAGCATACTAACGAATGAAAACCCGAACCTGCAAGTAAGATCGGGATATAACCAGTACAACTTGTTGCAAAAATTCCTCTTCCGCCAAAATGATCGTGTTTCTCATCAATTGAATTTGCAGTACTCCAATTCATCCAACTTACCCAGGTATGACCGCCTCACAGATATATCAAGTGGCGCTCTCAAATGGAGCGAATGGTACTATGGTCCGCAAGAGCGACTGATGATGAGCTACGATCTCGACATAAAAAGCGAAGGACATTTCTTCAGTGAGTATCGGTTCAACATCAATCAGCAATTTGTGGAAGAAAGCAGGCACCAGCGTCGCTATCGCAAAGCAGGTTTACAAAGCAGAGTGGAGAATGTGGCCGTTTCAGGATTCAACTTTTTTGCTCAGCACAAAAGCAATCATCACGAGATGCAAGTTGGTATAGATGGCCAACTGAATGGTCTTAAAAGCACAGCGAATGAAGTTGACATTTATTCCGGAGAATCAAGCAATTTGGACACCCGTTATCCCGATGGAACGAATTCAATGACTCAGGCAGGAGTTTATCTTACCCATTTGTGGAAGTTGAGCGAGAAAACGAACATTACCGATGGTTTACGTGTTGGCTATAGCTCACTAAAATCGACGATGGTAGACACCACCTTCTTCAAATTCCCATTCAACACCATTGAGCAGAAAACTCCGACATACAGTGGCAGCATCGGTTTGGTGCATAACGCCTCAGAAAAGTTGAAATTTTCTATGCTTATCTCAAGCGCATTCAGAGTTCCAAACATCGATGACTTAGCCAAGATATTCGAATCAACACCGGGAAGCATCATTGTACCCAACGACAACATCAAACCTGAAAAAACAACCACCTACGAAGTGGGCATTTCCCGTGTCATAGGTTCTGCCTTGCGCTGGGACAATACCGTTTACTACACGAACTTTGTGGACGCTATTCAGACCGCCGCGTTTTCTTACAATGGTGCGGATAGCATTGTATATGATGGTGAACAAAGCCGAGTGCTGGCCTCTCAAAACGTAGGAAAAGCCTACATCTATGGATTCAGTTCCCATATGAAAACAGCCTCCTTTAGCGGCTTCTCCTTTCTTGCATCAGCTAATTATACCTACGGCCGAATTCAAAGCGAAGAGGGAGAAATTCCGCTGGACCATATCTCACCTTTCATGGCAAAGTTTTCAGCTATGTATGAAAAAAACAGTCTGTTTGTGGAGGCATATGCCCTTTACAACGGTTCAAAAAAGCTAAAAGATTATTCTGACAGTGGAGAAGACAACTTGAATTACGCTACGGCAGAAGGCATGCCCGCCTGGTATACTCTCAACGCGCGAGTGGGATATACCTTCAAAGAGTACTTTACCATTCAGGGCGGTGTAGAAAATATCATGGACATTAACTACCGCGTTTTTGCAAGTGGCATTAATGCCCCCGGCAGAAACTTCTACATCTCTGCAAAATTGAATTACTGATTCACATTAAGACAGCGAAAGAAAGGGGGTGTTCGCACCCCCTTTTTCATAGCATGCATTTCGTGTTATAGAAGCGACACACGCTTAACTTTGCCTAGTTCAATTTGCAGAGATGACAACAAGTGTGATGAAAAAAAAGAGCGAATTCATAAATCGCGAAATTTCTTGGTTAGCATTCAATGACCGCGTACTGAGTGAGGCGGATAATGCAAACGTACCACTCATAGAGCGCATGCGCTTTCTAGGTATATTCTCCAACAATTTGGATGAGTTCTTTAGAGTGCGAGTTGCGACACTGCGCCGAGCGATGGGTGTCTCGAAAAAACCAATTGACCCTATGGATTTCGACCCGGAAGAAACCCTTCAGGAAATCCAGGAGATCATCAATGCGCAACAAGAAAAATTTGACCACTCCTTTCAAGTGGTGACAGAGCTACTCGATAAATCGGGAGTATGCCTCGTTAATGAAAAACAAATTCTCAAAGAACATGTTGGCTTCCTGAACCACTACTATACAGATAAAATTAAACCCCATTTAATTCCGGTTATACTTCACCATCGCATACCCTTTCCTCAGCTCACTGACGCCAGTATCTATCTGATATGCGAACTCAATAAAAAGGGCGCCACCCATGGATCAACTCACGCGCTTATTGAGATATCGTCAAAGCTTCCGCGTTTCGTTGAGTTACCGGCAATAAAAGACAAGCGATATGTCATTTTCATTGATGACCTAATTCGCTATTTCCTGAAAGACCTCTTTGAATCGCTTCATTTTTCAAAGGCGGAAGCGTGGGCCATTAAGACCACTCGCGACGCTGAGCTCGACATCGATGACGACCTTTCCAAAGGCCTGATTGAGAAGATGTCGCGAAGTGTCACACAGCGAAAAAAAGGTGAGTATGTGCGTTTGAATTACGATAATTCAATACCTCATCATGTTCTCGACTTAGTATTGAAAAGAGCCAAGATTAAAAACATCGAAAACATCTCACCCGGGGGGCGATATCACAATAAAAGAGACCTCATGAGCTTCCCTGACATGGGAAGAGCCGATTTGTGCTGGTCTGCAAGAACTGCTGTCGAGCATCCTGCCATTACCGCAGATTTGGGCTTTTTCGAAGCCATCAAGAACAAGGATATTCTACTTCACTTTCCATATCATTCTTTTCAAAATACAATCGATTTCCTCAGACAAGCCGCTATTGATCCGGAAGTAAAAACGATACGCATCACGCTCTATCGCGTTTCAAAAAATTCACAAGTTGTGAATGCACTCATCAATGCGGCCCGCAATGGGAAACGCGTTACCGCTTTGGTGGAATTACAGGCCAGGTTTGACGAGGAGCACAACATCAAAGTAACGCGCCAGTTGACAGAAGCCGGTGTTCGCGTCATACCGGGTGTTCAAGGACTCAAGGTGCACAGCAAGTTAATTCTTATTTCCAGAAAAGAGGCCGGTAAAACAGTGCGCTATGTGTATGCAGGAACGGGTAATTTTAGTGAACGCACATCGACTGTTTATACAGACCACGCTTTGCTTACATCACACAAAGAGATCGGTGATGAAGTAAGAAAGCTATTCGAGTTTTTCGAAAGCAACTACATCCGAAGTTTGCATAGGCATTTGATTGTTTCACCTTTCAACACCCGCAGAAGACTGTTGGATTTAATCAACACCGAGATTGAATTCGCGGAAAAAGGAATGCCCGCATTCATAACATTGAAGTTAAACAATCTTGTTGATGCATCGATGATTCGAAAACTCTACGAAGCATCGCAAGCCGGGGTGAAGGTGAATCTCATCATCCGAGGAATCTGCTCACTTATTCCAAACCTGGAAGGAAAAAGCGAGAACATACGTTTAGTGAATATCATTGGTCGCTACTTGGAGCACAGTCGTGTATTGGTTTTCGGCAACGGAGGAAAACCTTTGTACTTTATCTCCAGCGCCGACTGGATGGTTCGTAACATCGATCACCGAATAGAAGCTACCATTCCCATTTATGACACGGGTATTCAACAGGAGTTGCAAAAAATGCTGGATATTCAGCTTTCAAAAAGTGATCATCGTAAGAAAAAAATATCCGGAGCAGAGCCGGCAGATGTGCAAGACATGGCCTTTGACTATGTGTCCTCAATCGCTTTAAAACCCCAACTCAAAAAGACTAAAAAGTGAAATTAGCAGCGATAGATATTGGGAGTAATGCGATTCGTTTGCTCATTGAAGAGGTTCGACAATTCAATGGTGAAATCCGAATTGATAAAGTTTCATTGACACGCGTTCCTGTAAGGCTTGGGGAGGATGTGTTTACAAGCGGTAAGATATCGGATGAGCGCATTAGACAGTTAGTAAAGACGATGCGTGCCTTTTGGTATATCATGGATGTTCACCAGGTCGAAATGTTTCGTGCCTGTGCTACATCAGCCATGCGAGAAGCAAAAAATCGCAAGGCAGTAATTGCAACGGTCGAACGAGAAGCTAATTTCAAAATCGAAATACTTAGTGGCGAAGAAGAAGCCAATTTGATCTTCAGTAACTATTTCTCCCAAAATCTCAACAGCAAGAATAATTATTTATTTATCGATGTGGGGGGAGGAAGCACGGAGCTCACTGTCATTAAAAAAGGTAAGAGAGTAAAAGGTGAATCATTCGACCTCGGAACAGTACGCGCACTTACAGGCTCCAACGATAAGACCACATGGAAGCAAGTTGAAAAGTGGCTCGCGACCAATGCGGATAAGGCAGGAAGTTCCATCGCCATAGGAACCGGCGGCAACGTAAACACCATGTTCAAGCTTCAGGGTAAAAAACCAAACGAGTTGATTTCGGCAATGGAGATTAAAACCTTGTACAAACAGCTAGGCTCAGTTAGTCTGGATGAGCGCATTTTCAACTTTAAACTTCGACCCGACCGAGCGGATGTAATCATTCCGGCATGCGAAATTTACTTGCGAATAATGGATTTAGCTGGTATTAAGCACATGATTGTGCCTAAAATCGGATTATCAGACGGCATGATTCTTCACATGGCTGAACAACTAAAAATGGATATTCCCTAGCAGTGTAGATTGGACTTGCATAAATTCGCATCCACCCTTTCGTTTTTGAACACATCGCTTTATGAAAAGACTATTTCTACTCGCATTTGCTCTGCTGTTGCAGGCTTCATATATAGTTGCTCAGATTTATGGCGACCCTCTAGTTACTTGGGACTTCGCTGATGGCATACCCACCGATTGGGAGGTTGGAGTAACCAGTACAAATGGCGTTGCTCAATGGGAGTATCGCGGTCCAAACACGGTCCCTAATTTCAATGAGGGTGCACGCGGATCATGCTCAGCGATTGCTGTTCCCATCAGTTCACAATCACAGAGTAATGGGTTTGTCATTTTCGATGGCAACTATTGGGACGATCCGGGAACAGCCTGTGGAGCCGGTTTCGGAACAGGAGCAGATCCAGCGCCCCATACAGCTTGGCTCATTACAAACGCAGTCGATTTGACCGGCATTAATTCAGCAGTTCTTACATTTCAGCAACAATACAGGCACTTTCAAGCCACAACAACTGTCCATGTCTCCACCGATAATGGCGAAAGCTGGACTGAAATTATTTCGAACCCGGGTGTTCAGTCACCCAGCTCAGAGTGGAAAACAATCAATATTTCTCAGTGGGCGGCAAATCAACCCAACGTGAAGTTCAAGTTCCAGTATGAAGGAACCTATTATTGGTGGCTATTGGACGACATAAATATTTATCAACCCAATGACAATGACATACAAATAACCAAGGTCCAATACACGAACAATCAACTTGTGGATGGTCTTACGACTCTAACTGACTTAGAGTATCACCAATACCCGCTAAGTATGCTACCCGCATTAAAATTCAAGTCAGATGTTTTGAATGTAGGCGGCTTTGCACAAACAGGGGTACGCCTCAACACAACAGTCATAAAAGATAATACAACAGAGGTTTACAATCAAAGCAATGCAGCGACCACACTAGACGTATCAGCCAGCGCAAACCTCAGTATAATTGGAACCTTTACACCGTCTACCGGCTTAGGTGATTACAAAATGCTGTACACCATTCTACAGGACTCCATAGACGACTCACCTGAAAACAACCGAGACAGCCTCGATTTCGAAATCACAACTTTCACATACGGAAAGGATGAAGGCACTATGCAAGACGCATACTTGCCATCAGAATTTTACGATTTGTATCAGGTTTCATGTGGTAATTTCTTTGAGAACAAAGGCACGACCAGATACTGTCACACAGTGCAAGTAGGAGTTGCTGAAGGCACCGCCGTTGGAAAGGAAATAAGGGGCGTAGTTTACAATCAGTCACTTGACACCCTCATCGGCTATACTGAGCCCTACATTGTAAATTATGGCGATTTGAATGAACCCGGAGAGGAACGACTGATTTTTTTGGACTTTGAAACTCCCTTTGAACTAGAAGCGGACAGTATATACTTTGTAGCTGTAGAGGAGCTCGATTCCATTTTACCGTTTTATGTGGGGCGCAGCGGACAAAGTTTTGGTGAATCATCCCTGATACGCTACGACAACATAAACGCATCCATCGTGAGTAACAAATCTTTCATGGTGCGACTCACCATCTTACCCTTCAATCAAAATCCTGGTTGCACCGATATTCAAGCAATCAACTATGAACTAAACGCGCTCATCAATGATGGATCCTGTGATTATACAGGTTGCACCAACGAAGATGCCGACAACTATGATATAGACTCCAATTTCGACGATGGTTCATGTGTGGTTGGTGGCTGTATTGACAGCGCTGCTTCCAATTTCAATCCGTTCGCAACATATCAGAACATCGATTGCATCTACAGAGGTTGCACAACAGCTATCGCTCTTAACTACAATCCACAAGCAAATGAAGATGATGGCTCTTGCGAATTCCTTTCAGCACAAATCAACATACCCACTTTAAGTGGATGCCCTCCATTTCAGCTTCTTGTATCAAACAACAATGAATTCACTCCTGAAGGAGAATGTTCATACTCTATCGACGGACAGGAAGTGTATAATCTGTGCTCTTCTGAATTCGATTATTCATTCGAAGAACCCGGAATCTATGAGTTGACATATTCAATTTCAATCGGGAATGCAATCGATGATACGACTCTCTTCATTGAGGTTCTGGCGCCTTCGGCAGTTCCTGCAGTAGACTACAATGAGATAACGCACCAACTTGAATGCAGCAACTGCAATGACTCTCAAATTGCATGGTATTTCAATAGCACTCTGGTTAATCAGGGGGCATCCACCTCTTTCAATACCGAAATAGACGGTATCACTCAGAATGGCAATTACCAGTTAATCACCACAAATACGCTTGGCTGCAGTACATCTTCGCCAATTATTTCAGTGGTCCAACCTCACCTGTCTTCAAGCGTCAGTGAAGGATGTGTTCCACTTACCGTTTACTTCAACAACCT
>JBIKSC010000334.1:0-2714 GCA_044348775.1 Flavobacteriales bacterium
TCAATGTGCTGCAATTGTTTGTGCTGGACGCTATGGGAATTCCTTTCGCTGTAACTGCGATTGCCATTCTGCTCATGATATTGTTGTACACGTACAAAGGCGGTGTGAAAACGATTGTGTGGACCGATACCTTGCAAACGTTTTTCATGTTGCTCGCGTTGGTTGTTTGTGTTGGATACATTCTGCACGACATGAATCTCGGCTTAGCGGAAGCGATGAGTCAATTGAGTGATGCGGGCTACACCACGCTGTTCAACTTCGACGTGAACGACAAGCGTTTCTTTCTAAAGCAGATCATCGGCGGAGCGTTTATTACCATCAGTATGACCGGGCTCGATCAAGAGATGATGCAGAAAAACATCAGCGTAAAAAACGTAGGCGATTCGCAGAAGAACATGATGACCTTCAGCACCATCATGGTGTTAGTCAACTTCATCTTTTTGTTTCTCGGAGGTATGTTGTATTTGTACGCCTCATCGAAAGGCCTTGATGTAAAAGGCGACGACCTCTTCCCTACCCTGGCGATGCAGCACATGCCGGGCATCATCAGTCTCATCTTTATCGTTGGATTGATCAGCGCGTTGTTCCCTTCGGCCGACGGCGCCATCACGGCGCTTACCGCATCGTTCTGCATTGACGTGATCGGCATGAACCGTGATGAAACCAAAACCGAAGAGCAACGGAGTGTGATCCGCAAGAAAGTACACCTCGCTTTCGCCGGTTTGTTTTTGTTACTTGTGATGTATTTCAAGATTCAGAACAACAAAGAGATTGTAACTATCCTACTCGACATAGCGGGCTACACGTATGGTCCGCTGCTCGGATTGTTTGCCTTCGGCATATTCACCAAGCACGCCATCAAGGATCGACTGTCAACGGCAGTGTGTCTTATTGTACCCACCATCGCGTTCATCATCGACAAGACCAGCGTGCATTGGCTCGGCGGGTATAAGTTCGGTTTTGAGATGCTGGCGGTGAATGGACTGTTGACGTATGCGGGGTTGTGGGGGATAAGGGTGAAAGGGTGAAAGGGTGAAAGAGAACCGCCCCTCGACTTCGCTCGGGGACCGGGCATCTTGCGAGATTATCGGGCCTCGGCTCCGCTCGGCCGCACTCGGTGGCCGAGCGGAGTCGAGGCCCTTCCTTTTGCCTATGATAGCCGGTCCCCGCGCGCAGCCAAGGGGCGGTGCCCGAGCGTGATTCGGCAGACTCACCAACCGTCGAGGGGTTGCGGCTATGCGGTTAAAAAATTATGCGGGTTGAACATTAGGATTCGCACCCGTCCCTTACAATCAATCGTTCAGTACATTCGCACTAACAACAAAAAATACATGACATAAAAAACAGCTGACACGGCTGACATAGAATACTGCGTTTAGCAACTCCCATTGGTGAAAACTAGGAATCTTCAAACAAACGGGGGCAATTGTGTAAACGCTCACGCAAAGCGTGGGCTTTATCAATTCCCGTTTGTAGGTATCCTAGTACCTCACCACTGAATTGTTAACTGTCCCACGCTTCATTTTTACAACCAACTCTACTGCGGGGCAGAGTGGAACAAAAACAATTTTTTACCATGAAACAGAAAAGTTTACTTCTGACAATCGCTGTGTTCCTAGGGTTACGTATAACCGCTACCGCGCAGACACCACCGGCTTATGTTCCCACCGACGGCCTTGCAGGTTGGTGGCCGTTTAATGGCAACGCAAATGATGAAAGCGGAAACGGCAATGATGGCACCGTGAATGGCGCAACGTTGACGGAGGATCGGTTTGGTGCGGGGAATGCGGCGTATGCGTTTGATGGGATGAATGATATATCGATTACCAACGACAACACACTCAGTCTAAATGACGATTTTACTATTTCTCTTTGGTTTAATGCATACCAATACTCAGCATTCAACACCTTCATTAGTAAGACTAGCTGTGGTGACATAAATGGGGTAGGTTATGTTAGCGGATTGCAAGATTTCATGAGCGGAGGCCTGGAACCGAAAGTACACTATCAGTCTTATCCTTACTTTGTGGATGCTACACCATGTCTTCCCGGAGAGCTTGGCACGGTAGACATAAACACTTGGATTCATTTTGCAGTTTCATATCATGACAACACTAACTCACTCGTCTATTTTCTGAACTCAACAGCAATTGATACTCTCGAACTAGACTTTCAGACACAAGATAATAGTCAATCATTATTTATTGGAAATCACTATAACACTTCAGGTGGATCTTGCATCAACAGTGGCTTCTTCGGTGACCTCGACGACATCGGCATCTGGAACCGTGCGCTCACCCAAGAAGAAGTCACGAATTTGTTCAATGCGAGCGTGCCCAGCAGCGTTAGCTCGCACCTACAGCACAGCATTAACCTCTACCCGAACCCCACCGAGGATCTCATCACTCTGGAAATTGGCAAAGGCACGTCACTCAACGGCTATGCTTTGGTAATTGAAAACGCACTGGGGCAAAAGGTGCACGAGATGCGAATCACACAGCAAACGTCGACCATTAGCCTTGGCTCCTTAGCAGGCAAAGGATTGTACTTCGTGCGCATCTTCGATACGCAAGGGAATGCGGTGGAGGTGCGTAAAGTGGTGGTGGATTGAGTTACCCCTCGACTAAGCTCAGGGCCCGCCCCTCGGCTTCGCTCGGGGACCGAGCATCTTGCGAGATTAGCGGGCCTCGGCTCCGCTCGGCCGCACTCGGTGG
>JBIKSC010000075.1:0-10127 GCA_044348775.1 Flavobacteriales bacterium
GTTAGACAGTATATTGCAGGGCCGAAGCGTGGAAGTACATTTCGTTCCGGCTGTAGGATGTATAATCGAAAAATAGCTGCCATGAAAAGAGTATTTACCCTTGTTGCGATTTGCTGCGCTGTGAGCCTGCATGCGCAAGTCACCTTTTCCGAAGACATCGCGCCCATCATCTTTGAGCATTGCACCAAGTGCCATCGTGAAGGTGAAATTGGGCCGATGCCATTGACGAGCTACACGGAAGTTGCTTCGTCAGCCTCTATCGTAGAATACGTCACAGGCATTCGTTACATGCCGCCTTGGACGCCGGATCATACATACCGAACGTTTCGTGATGAGAACGTGCTGACCGATCAAGAGATCGCGGCCATTGCAGAGTGGGTGGCTAATGGCTCACCTGAGGGCGACCCTTCGCTAACACCACCTGTTCCGGTTTATCCCGAAGGTTCGCAAGTAGGAACACCCGATTTGGTTCTCACACTGGCTGAGCCTTTTCAGCACGAGGGTAATAACGCCGATATGTACCAGGTGTTCGTGCTACCAACAGGCCTCACAGAAGATCGTGACATAGAGGCCATCGAGGTTCGTCCCGACAATAAAAACATTTGTCACCACGCGATTTTGGGCGTTGATGTAAGCGGCGAAGCAGCTCAATTGGATGCGGCTACTCCTGAATATGGATACACCCAGTTCGGCGGATTTGGATTTGAACCAGTCGATAATTTCTTCAGTGCGTGGGTGCCGGGTTCCAGCCCACTGGTTTTTCCCCCCACCTTGGGTAAGAAACTGTATGCGAATTCGGATTTGTTGATTCAGATGCACTACGGACCTTCATCTATAGATCAAGCCGATCAGTCGAGTGTGAATATTTTCTTCGCCGATACGCCTATTCAGCGATACGTTCTTACGGCACCGATTAATCCGCAACATCTGGATGAGCCGTTTTTCATATTACCGGGGGAGATAAAAACCTTTCATGGTACCATTGAGGTTCCCGTGGATGTGTCGTTGATTAGTGTTGGGCCTCATGGGCATCTGATCTGCAGCAGCTATGAAGTCTATGCCGTAAGTCCAAGCGGACAGGATACCATTAATATTATTAAGATACCAGAATGGGATTTCAATTGGCAAGGCTCATTTGCATTTCCGAATTTGACACGCATTCCTGCGGGATATACTGTGCATTGCCTGGCTACATATGACAATACCGCTGATAACCCGATGAATCCGAATGACCCTCCGCAATTGATGACCTGGGGAGAGTCGACCACCGAGGAAATGTACATATGTTTCCTGCAATTTGTTTTGTACATGCCGGGCGACGAGAACATCTCGTTGCCAACTCTAAATGAGGAATACATGATGGTGTATCCGAAGGAGCAGTTGTTTGCGTGTTATCCGAATCCGGCGAACACTGAGCTTGTGATTGGATTTCATTTAATGAAGCCGCATGAGATGACATTGGAAGTACTGGACATGCAGGGCAAGCGAGTAGCCACGATTTTCGACCGCAAGTCGATGGGAATGGGTTATCACCGCGAGCGTTTCATGCTTAATGATTTGCAGAATGGGACGTATGTGTACCATTTGTTTGGTGACAGCTTTGATCAATCACAGCGGTTTGTGATTCAACGGTAATGCACTCTTTGGATATTGTGAAAATAGCGAAAAGGTATTGGATTGCGCTGCCAATGCTGGCCTTCGCCATTGTGGAGAGTTTTCAGGGAAGAAACGACTGGGATATTTTTCTATCCGCTTCTCGGTCCTTGTTTGCCGGTGAAGATGTATACGCCATTACTTTTTTTGATGGCTATCATTACTACTACAGTTTATTCTTTGCCACACTGCTTTATCCATTTGCACTTCTGCCGGCGGTATTGAGTAAGTTTTTGTGGCTTTGCATCAATCTGCTGCTAGTGGTATATGTTTTCAAACGTGTAATGAGCTATGCGGCAAGTGATGTTTTGACCGCACGCGCGAAGCAATGGCTCTTGCTTTTGTTGGTGATTTGTATGCTGCGGTTTGTGAAGAGTAATCTGCACCTAGGACAAACCACGATTCTCTTGTTAGCTCTTTCGTTGGAGGCGCTTCATCAGGAAAGCAAAGGCCGTTCATGGTTGGCCGGAACGTGGCTTGCGTTGGCCATCACCATCAAATTGCTGCCTGCTGTATTTATTCCATATTGGCTGTATCGTTTTCGCTTGAAAGCAGCCTTCGTGGCAGTTTTAGTGTGTTTAGGTTTATGGTTCTTGCCGTCATTATGGCTGGGGCAAGCGAGAAATGAGCTGTTGATGAGTTCATACTTGGAACTGATTGATCCGCGGCAGACGAAGCACGTTTTGGACGTCGAAGAAACAAGTTTTCACGGCCTTTCTACGTTGCTTTCTACGTTGCTTTCTGCAGAGGCACGCGAACACAACGGGTTGGATTATAGGCGACACATAGCCGACGTGAGCATGGAAAAACTCTCCCTTGCAATAACGCTCGTTCGTTTGTTTTTCGTTTTACTTACGCTGTGGTTTTTGCGCACTTTGCCATTCAAAGCAGCGCCCGGTCCGTATCATCAATTCCGCGAGATAAGTTATCTTTTTTTGATTATTCCGTTGATTGCACCGCACCAGCAGCATTATGCGTTTTTGTTTGCTTTGCCGGCATTCGCCTGTGTGTTGTCATCGCTTCTTCATTCACGTTATTCATACGCCCATTGGCGTTGGATAGTACTGGCATTGGTTGCCGTTTGTTTCAATGCCGCTTTGTGGTTGGGAGCTTTCAACGCGATCTACAATCATTATAAGCTAGTCACCTATGGAGCGCTACTTCTTGCAGTGTTGCTTGCTCGTGTCGATCTAGGGCATATGGAAAATAAAAAAGTGGGGACTGGCCCCACTTTTCAAAATTAGATTTCGATTGATTATTCGAATTCCGCTTTCAGAATACGAACTACTTCCTCTACGGTTTCTTCTTCGAGATCGGTACGCTTAACCAAGTCTTCCTTAGGAATAGCCAGCACTGAGCGAGCAGTATCGCAACCGATATTTTTCAACTCTTCGATGATCCATGCATCGATTTCGTCTGAGAACTCTTCCAAATCCACATCGTCAATGTCGGTATCTGTTTCGCGATACACATCAATTTCGAAACCGGTAAGACGGCCTGCGAGTTTGATGTTGTTACCGCCTTTTCCGATAGCGAGCGAAACCTGGTCCGGCTTGAGGAATACATCTGCCTTCATATTATCGTGATCCAGATTGATGCTCGATATTTTTGCAGGAGCCAATGCACGGGTTATCAGGAGTTGCTCATTGGAGGTGAATTGAATGACGTCGATGTTTTCGTTGCGCAACTCACGCACAATGGTGTGTATACGCGCTCCCTTCATACCAACGCATGCACCTACAGGATCTACGCGGTCATCGTAGCTTTCAACTGCTACTTTGGCGCGTTCGCCTGGTTCACGCACAATTTTCTTGATGGTGATAAGACCGTCGAATACTTCCGGAACCTCCTGTTCGAAGAGTTTTTCGAGGAACTCAGGCGCGGTGCGACTCAAAATGATTTGAGGTGAGTTGTTGCGCATATCCACCTTGTAAATAACGGCACGGATGGTATCGCCCTTCTTGTAGAAATCAGAAGGTATTTGTTGGTCTTTGGGTAGAATCAATTCATTGTCTTCATCGTCAAGCACGAGCATTTCTTTCTTCCAAACCTGATATACTTCTCCTGAAATGAGATCGCCGACGCGCTCGCGGTATTTCTGATAGAGGTGATCTTTTTCGAGATCCATGATGCGCGACTGCAAGTTTTGACGCATGGCCAAGATGTTGCGGCGTCCGAAGTCTTCAATCTTGATTTCTTCAATCAATTCTTCGCCGACTTCCAGGTCAGAAACAATTTTCTGAGCCATGCTCACTTCGATTTGAGCTACTTCATCATCGAGTTCGCCATCGGATACGATTTCGCGTGTGCGCCAGATTTCCAGGTCACCACGGTCGGGGTTGATGATGATGTCGAAGCCGTCGTCGGCGCCCCAGCGCTTGAGAATCATGCTTCTGAAGACATCATCGAGAATTTGGTTCATGGTTTCGCGGTCGATATTCTTCAATTCTTTGAAGTCGCCGAACGCATCCATCAGATTTAAACCTTTCATCGGATTTGATTTTAATGATCGTTATACGGTTTTTCTACTTTCTATTATTTGAAGCGAATCATCACTTTCGCTTCGGTTATTTCGGTGAAGGGAATTGTGATTTCCCGTTCCACGAGTTTTTTTCCTTTTTTACCCGGAACTTCTTCCTTCTGAGAAGTGAGCAACGTAACGTCTTGTTCCGTCGCGGCAACTAGTTCGCCTTCGGTTTTGCTCTTGTCTGCTTTTTTCACGGAGAGGTCGCGACCAATATTTTTCAGGTATTGCCGAAACACTTTCAAGGGCTTTGTGAGGTCGGGTGAAGAAACTTCAAGCGAATAGTCTTCCACTTCGCGATCCATGGAGTGCAGCAAGTGGCGATGCACCTCGGTGCAGGCTTCGATGGTGATGCCACTGTCGCTGTCGAGCGTAACGTCTATGACGTTGCCCGGGCGCACAGTTACCTCCACAATGAACATGTCTGTTCCTGCGATTTTATCTTCTATTAGCTGTGTGACCGATTCTCGGGTAATCATTGTTTAGGATTTGGGAGTTGATACCAAAGAAAAGAGGGGCTTGAGACCCCTCTTCACTTCTTATTATCAGTGCCAAAAGCGTTGCAAATATACACGCGTTCTGTTTTGAGAAGAATTTTTTTCTATTTGCCTGAGAATGAGTAAGAATTAACAAGCCTATGTTGTCTTTTATTTCTGTTTAACGGTTGAAGGCCTTGGGATGATGTAAATTGCCGGCGCAATCGGGAATTTCCGTTTGCGAAATCAAGGAAATCACCATGTCATTTGTTTCATTTAATACCAAGGAACACCCGTTCTTTGACGAGCTCCGCAAGCGTGTAGACACCTACTTCGAGAGTAATAATCTTTCGCGTTGGGGTAACTGGAAAATCTACCTGAAGACAGGAATTTTCCTTTCATTGCTGGTTGCGCTCTATATCTGGCTTGTGTTTTATACTCCCGGTGTGTTAATGAGCATTGGTCTTTGCGCTGCGCTTGGAATTACGCTCGCAGGCATTGGGTTTAATGTTATGCATGACAGCGCCCATGGCAGTTTTTCGAAACATGAGTGGCTTAACAATGTGATGGGTTATTCGCTGAACTTGATGGGAGGTGATGTGAACCTATGGAAGGCCAAACACAACATGATTCATCATAGTTTCACGAACATAGATGGACTGGACGACGATATAGATATCAGTCCTGTAATGAGGATGAACACGAATCAGAAGCGCCTGTGGATCCATCGCTTTCAGCACATTTACGGGTTCATTTTTTACGCGCTGAATTATTTTTTCTGGGTATTTTATTTCGATTTTTTGAAGTACTTCACCGGAAAGGTGGGTGAAACCAAAATCAAGAAGTACAAATTTTGGGATCATGTGAGTTTCTGGACGACTAAGCTTGTTTACTATTTTACGTTTCTTGCATTGCCAATGATGATGGTTGGAGTGTGGCAAACAATTATTGGTTACCTGGTTTTGACAAGTACATGTGGAATTGTGATTGCTGTTGTGTTCCAGTTGGCTCACGTAGTAGAGGAAACGGATTTTCCTGTAGCTCAAGATGGCAAGCTCGATGTAGAATGGGCAGTGCATCAGATAAATACCACAAGCAACTTTGCAACCCAGAATAAGATAGTTTCTTGGTTTACAGGAGGGCTGAATTTCCAGGTAGAGCACCATCTGTTCCCTCGCATTTCGCACGTGCATTACCCTGCTATCAATCAGATTGTGAAAGAAACCTGTGAGAAGTTTGGAATTGGCTACAATGAACATCGCACGGTGCTTTCAGCCGTTCGTTCGCACGTGGTTCACTTGAGAGAGGTAGGCCGACGCGATTAATTGCCTTCGTCTTTCCAAGACCAAAGAGCAAGGCAAGCATACGTGCGGAATGGTTTCCACTGTTCGCTAATCGCTTGCATCTGTTGTTTGAGTTCTTTGGGTGAAGTTGCATCGAGCTTGTATAAACGAGTCATGGCCTTTTGAATACCCAAATCATCGGGAGCAAATACATCTTCGCGCGCCATGGCAAACATGAGCAGCATCTGTATGGTCCAGTTGCCGACTCCTTTAATTTGAATGAGTGTTTCGATTACATCTTCATTACTCATTTCGTGTAACTTCTTATCGCTAAGTTTTTGTTCCTGAAAGAACTCGCAAACATTATGAATATAGTTGCATTTAGATTCGCTAAGGCCGATACTTCGCAAGGTGCTTTTTTCAACTTGTAGAATGCGCTCACAGCTGGGTTCTTCTCCGGTAAATAATTCCAAAAAGCGATCACAGATTACACGTGCTACGCGGGTACTTAGTTGTTGACTGATGATGGAGAGGCACAGATACAACGCGATATTCTCTTCGCGTTTTCTTTTTTCGAACTTGAAACCAGAGAGGGCGACAGCAAGTTTTTTATCGCGCTTCAGATGCTGTATCGGATCATGGCTCATTCAACCGAGAGCTGGATGGTTTTAGCACTTGAACCGCAGCTGTAAACAATGCTGGTTGTGTTGAAGTCGCTGCCGGAAATGATGTCGAGAGTCTTACCGTCGAAACCTTCCAGCTTGCTGGAACACACCGCTTTTGTTTCACCCGTGCGTTTGAGTAGCTGTATGTTTCCTTGATCGCTGACTGTTACAATGACATCGTCGGAGCCAATCTTCTGAGTTTTGACCGTGATGATTTTTTCGCTGCCGTTGTTGCTGAATTTCCATCCTGAAGTTGGCTTGCCATCCACACCAAAGTTGAATAGCATACCGTCGCCGGCCGCGAAAATGAGCCGGTATTTTTTGGTGTTGTCATAATCCGCTGCCAGTAACGACGATGTAATGGGAGGCTTGGTATGATAGGGGAAGCCCGGCAATGCATTGCCGTTTCTATCTACAATGTAAAGTGCGCTTTCTGTGGTAAAAGCCATTTGCAGTTTGTTGTTTTTCAGCGCGTCTATTTGAACGACATCGCCGAGAATGGGGCCTTCAATTTCAATTGTCCATAATGATTTGCCGTCAGCGCCGATGAGCTCAAGCTTGCTGTCTTTATTGTGGCGCAGTGTTTCTTTTTCCTGTGTGTTGTGGTTTGTGACCGTCCAGGAACGCTCGCTTGCAGATGATGTTTCAGCTGGTTGTTCTAGTGTTATGGTGGGTTCCGGGTCTGAAGGAGCCTGAATAGGTGAAGCTTCCTTTATGCGAACAGAAAGTTCGATACTGATTATGATCTGTTCAGGCCGACTCAATTCTGTAGTAAAACTTCTAGCGCCGCTTCCTTCCAGCAGAGCAGAGAGAGCGGAGGGCAGCAGAGCCACTTCTGAGTTTGTCTGGTAAACGAAACGCCCGGAAGATTTACTGGATTGATTTAGAAAAGAGATGAACTCGTTTTTTTCACCCAGTTTTTTGATGGAATTTCGGATGGCCCTCAATGGCTGGATTGAGGATGAACAGAAAAGAAAGCCATTTTTCTGCATGACGTAGTTGCTCTCAACCGAAAGTGACGGCATTGCATTGCGCATGAACACTTGCGGGAAGGCAACTGTATATATGCCATCTGCCGGTGTTGCTTGGCTGGTGAGAACCGGATTTAGCAGATCAATGACATTCACGCTGTCTGCAATGCTGAAAAACGAAACGGCTTCCGACAAGCTATCGCCTAATTCGATGACGGCAACACCCTGCTCAGCATGTCGCCAGCCGAGCATGATTTCGTTGAGGTCGCATTGGCAGGAATCACCTAGGTCTTGCCATGCTTGTGACCAGAAATTTTCCGCCTGTGAGCCTTGGTAATAGTTGGCAAGCACATTCCAGGTTGAATCAAATTCAGAGCTATGCAGAACATCCATGAATGTTGTGCTTTCAGGCAATACGTTGTGAATGGACATTTCACCGACCGTTGTCTGAAGACATAGCGGCTGTTGTGCTTCGCTGCAGGGAGGTAGGAAACCATTGAGCAACGTTCCTGAGGGTGTAAACACAGGGTTGAGTGTTAGCCATCCCATTTCACCGAGGCGAGATGAAATGTGAAGGGGCACATCTTTGCTGCGAAGCAGATACGATGAGTTGAATGCTTCATTCGACGTAAGGACGTTGTTATTGTCGACTTGAATAACAATGTCTTCAAGCACGGCGGTGGAAGGAGAGAAAATGATACAGTTGCGCAGTTCGCACCATGATGCGTTAGCACCAACAAAAAGGGATGTTCCTTTGAATTCGCGTTTGGGGAGATCAGGAATCCACTGCATCATATATTCTGCTGCCGATGCATCGGCCGGAAGTGCTAGAGACAGCGACCAGTTTTCGGGGTTGAGTGCATCAGATGTTTGAAATGACAACCCACATGTTTGCAGCAAATCGAACCATTTTCGGTTTTGCGTGCGCAATGAGTCGAGCTGACGGAGAGTTTGTGACCACCCATTGAAGGCGGAGCGTTGTCCGGAATTATTTAAAAGAGTACGAAACAAACTGAGCTCATCGGTCGCGCCGTCAAGACGATCGATTGAACAAACTAACGCTGAGTTGGCGGGAACTACCGACAGGGGATTTCCTTTTTCAACGGTCGGTTGCGAAAGTTGAAAATAGCCGAAAGCAATCAGGGCAAGCGCCAAGACTACAATGGTCCATTTGGCAATCAACCGAGTATCCAATGTACGCTCGTTCATAAGCCAAAGTTGATTACGAGCGTGTGGTTTTTTGGGGTACCTGCTAAGCTTGTTTGAACATCACGTTGTTGAGCCGATAGCAAAGAATTTGTCGTTAAACCAAGATAAATGTGCCCGCGTGTGAACCAACTCAGGTCTATGTTGTTTAAAGCATATACAAATCAATTAAACAAACCATGAGAAAAACACTTTACTTATTAATCTTCTTGTGTACCGGCTTCCAAATGAAGTCGCAAACGGTATTCGACATTATTGCGAGCTCACCTGATCACACAACACTTGCGGCAGCTGTTGTTGCAGCAGAATTAGACGGCGCTCTTTCGGGCCCTGGTCCATTCACCGTTTTTGCTCCAACCGATGCTGCTTTTGAGGCATTACCACCAGAAGTGGTGACTGAATTACTAGCTAACCCGCAGGGTGAACTGACCACTATATTGTTGTACCATGTTCTTGATATACAAGCACTCTCTAACGAGTTGGTAAATGGTATGATGGTTACAACGCTTCAAGGCGAAGAAATCACCGTTACCATTAACGGATCGGGTGTTTTCATCAATGACGCACAGGTTACAGTCCCAGACCTACAGGGAACGAACGGTGTTGTGCACGTGATTGACGCGGTATTGTTGCCACCTGTTATGCCAACGAACACCATCATGGATATCGTTACTAACAGCGCTGACCACAACACGCTGGAGGTTGCTTTAAATGCGAGTGGTTTGAACGAAACTCTTGGAAATCCTGGTGATTTTACCTTGTTCGCTCCAACGGATGCTGCATTTGATTTGCTTCCTGCAGGGACCGTTCAAAGTTTGTTGGATGACCCAGAGGGAGCCCTGGTGAGCGTACTCTTGTATCATGTGTTGAGTGGAACTGTTACGTCATCGATGCTTTCAGACGGCATGATGGCCACAACAATTCAGGGAAGCGACATCACCGTTACCATTAATGCTGACGGCGTTTTCATTAATAACGCTCGAGTTACTACTGCAGATATTGTTGCTGACAACGGTGTAGTTCACGTAATCGACGCGGTTTTGTTGCCACCGGCACCGCCAACCAATACTATTTTGGACATCGTTGTAAATAGCGCTGACCACAATACGCTTGAGACCGCTGTGTTGGCTGCTGGCTTACAGGGCGCGCTTTCAGGCCCAGGCCCACTTACAGTATTTGCTCCAACAGACGCAGCTTTTGCTGCATTGCCGGCGGGTGTTATTGCGGAGTTGTTGGCTGACCCAACAGGCGCCCTCACCGATATTTTATTATACCATGCTGTTTCAAGCGTTGCCATGTCTACAGATCTTTCAAACGGCATGATGATTACTACGCTGCAGGGTCAAGAT
>JBIKSC010000076.1:0-10116 GCA_044348775.1 Flavobacteriales bacterium
CAGCTTCTGTAGATGTTCGCTACAATCTTCTTAACGGAGCGGGAACAGCTGAACCGGTTGATGTGCTTGGTTCTGCGGGTGGTAATTGTGCGAACGTAGTGATGCGCGCGCAGCCCAACAATGAGGTTCGCGGCACCCAGCGTTGCAATGCATCTTTGCTGCGCAGCAACTGGCTGGTCGGTAATTCGGTTACGGGAGATCCCAAGGCTTGCGGTGTTCAGAGCTACACCTATGAGTTTACTCAGGTGGTGAGTTGTGCCGATGGTACCACGATTTCCGTATTGCCTAGCCTATATAACACAACTGGTGCAACTCCATATTTGCAATTGGGTGTGCTTCCTAACCTTGGCAACACAGGTGCATGGAACGTGCGCATTCGTCCGAACTTTAGCTACGGCGACGGCACATTCGGTCCGGTTCAACGCATACAGGTAGCGGGTACCACTGCATCCGGTGAGTTGGAATATGAGTTAGCAGATGCAGAGAAGGAATTGGAAGTTGATATGGCAACTGCAACGATTTATCCTAATCCGTCTAATGGTGAATTCATGAACGTGACTTTGAGCGACCTTGAGAAAGGCGAGCTTCAGGTGCGCGTGTTGGATGCTGCAGGTCGCTCGGTAACCTCTCGCGTCTTTGCAGTGGAAGGCTCATTTTACACCACACTTACATTCGACGAAAAGTTGAATGCAGGTGTTTACATGATCGAAACACGCAACGCCGGCCGTGTGCAAACGCAGCGATTGGTAGTGCAGTGAGAAAATTGAATTACATATGCAATCAAAGGGGCTCCGAAAAGAGCCCCTTTTTTTATTGTTTAATGAAGTCGTTCGTGCTCTTAGCCGGGGAGTCGAAAACGCTTTGGTTTGATTCAATGGGGAGTCGAAATGTGTAGGTTAAGTATAAGTAAACATGAAATCGAAATATGGATTGGCGTGAATACGCTATTTTATTAGTTTTGCTAAACGCCTGACTAAGATGACGGTGATTCGTGTGTCATTATCGAAACCACTATTCGTGTGAGTGATAATGCGCGCCAAGTGCAGAGTGAATTGGCAAGAGCGCTTTCGACCATCACCTAATTTACCGTATGAGATGAAATTTATTGTAACTATTCTGTTTTTGGCCATCGGCACGTGTGCTTTATTGGCCCAATCCGGCACTATGGATCTTTCCTTCAATTCTATTGATGCAGGATTTGGATCAGCTAATGGGGCAAATGATATTGTTTTAACCACCGCGGTTCATCCGGATGGGAAGATTATCATTGGAGGCTTTTTCACCAGCTACAATGGCACTGAGAGAAACCGCATTGCTCGCTTGAATGCGGATGGGAGTTTAGATGCCACCTTCAATCCCGGAACAGGTGCAAATGAGAATGTACGCATCACTGCGCTTCAACCCGATGGTAAGATTATCATTGGAGGCTTTTTCACCAGCTACAATGGTACTGAGAGAAGCCGCATTGCTCGCTTGAATGCGGATGGGAGTTTAGATGCCACTTTCAATCCTGGTTCTGGGGCAAATAACACTGTCATGACCATTGCCCTGCAGCCCGATGGAAAGGTTATCATCGGAGGAAATTTCTCCAGTATTAATGGTACTGCAAGAAGTTGTATTGCCCGTCTGAATTCGGATGGTTCGCTAGACACAACCTTTAATCCAGGTTCGGGCGCAAATTCAGCAAGTTCATTTATTTTTACAAGTGCTCTTCAGTCTGACGGGAAGATTATCATCGGGGGTTTTTTCACTTCTTATAATGGAACACCTCTAAACTACATCGCACGCCTGAATGCCGATGGCACCCTTGATTCGACCTTTAATTCCGGCACGGGGTTGAATGGCCCTGTTGGGGCCATCGCCCTTCAGCCCGATGAGAAGATTATCATAACCGGCACTTTCACCACCTATAATGGGGTTTCAAGAGGCTGTATCGCACGCCTGAACTCCGATGGTAGTTTAGATATGACTTTCAATCCTGGCGGGGCAGGGGCAAATTTTACGATCGCTGGCACGGCTATTCAGCCCGATGGAAAAATAGTCATCGTGGGAGATTTCACCAATTACAATGGCTATGGTAGAAACAAAATTGCTCGCCTAAATACAGATGGCACCGTTGACACTGGTTTTGATCCCGGAGCAGGCGCGGAAGGCTCTATCTTGACTACTGCCATTCAGTCCGATGGGCTGATTCTAATTGGTGGAGAATTTGGTAGTTTCAACAACATTGGGCGCAATCGAATAGCTCGACTGACGGTATGTGACCTTGTTCCGTGGTATCTTGATACTGATGGTGATGGATTCACTGTGGGTTCGTCAGTATTAAGTTGTAATAGTCCTGGGGCTGGCTATGTGAGCACTTCTCTGGGTGTTGATTTTAATGATAATGATGATATTAATGATGCGAATCCCGATGTGTGGCGCACGGGCAATTTCTATGTGGATTCCGACGGAGATTTGCGTCGTGTTGGGACGGTCCAAACCCTTGCTTATGGAGACAATACGCCGGTGGGTTACGTTGCAGTGGCCGACGCATTAGGGGTTGACTGTGATGATACAAATAATACAGTTTGGCGCACCGGTAATTTCTACGTAGACGCTGACGGAGACTCCTATCGTGTGGGCTCTGCACAATCGCTATGTTATGGCTTGAATACACCTGCTGGTTACATTACTTGGAATGCTTCGCTGGGTCAAGATTGTGATGACATCAATGCAACTGTATGGAGGATTGGTTCATTCTGGTATGACTTTGATAACGATGGGCACGAAACAGGTTATTACGGAACACTTTGTTATGGTGCGACAACTCCTACTGATTATGTGCTACACAGTGATCGATTGGGATATGACTGCAATAATTTGGATCCCAATGTTTGGCGCACGGGTAGTTTCTATGCAGATGCAGATGGTGATTCGTATTATGTTGGTTCAGTGCAAGTGTTATGTTATGGCGCGGCAACACCTGAAGGGTTCGTAGCCGCAGCGGATGCACAAGGTGTTGATTGCAACGATGCCAACGCCAACGAATGGCAAAGTGTTACATACTTCATCGATGCAGATGGTGACGGATACCATGGAAGTTCAGTCGTGATGTGCTTCGGCAGTGAGGTTCCTGCAGGGATAACAACCACGCTGGGCAGTGATTGTGATGACGCCAATCCGGAAGTTAACCTTGCGGCAGTTGAACTATGTCTTGATTTTATTGATAATGATTGCGATGGCGGAGTGGATGAGAGTTGCGCCACATTAGTAGGAAATGATTCACCTATATATGCGGTGAATATGCTGTACAGTTCAAATATGAACTACCCAAATTGCTATTCGGTACAAGGAGATTTTTCAGGTTCAACAGATTCTCCGGAATCCATAACCTTCACGGGCCCTGATGAATGGTATAAATTCACCGCACAATCAACAGGCGTCAGTATTACATTGACCAGCGCAGTAAACGACGATGTCATTGAACTGTATCAAAAGGTTGGTTCGGTGTATACGCTCATGGCAGGAGGTATTGAAAACGCGGGTTCAGGAGCAGGCGACTTTGAGCGATTGAACTATACAGGACTAACTCCCGGAGTTATTTACTATATTTCTGTAGGAGCAGCGAATGGAGCAGCTGGAGGTAGCTACACACTTTGCATTCAGCACTTGATGCCAAGCACATGCGCTACGGTTGTACCTGGGGGTGGTTTGAACATATGTGATTCGTATAAGGCATCTTACCGCGGGGCTCCATCACAAGGGGTGACGTATACATTCAACTTTACTCCAACAGGCCTGACAGGTGGAAGCGCAACCTCTCTCTCCGGAACGAATGGTTTGATTACCCTTTCGAATCCAACACTTGCGTTGCGTTATGCCGGCACCTATGCAGTTTCAGTAGACGTGCGCTACAATCTTCTTAACGGAGCGGGAACAGCAGAACCGGTGGATGTTCTTGGTTCTGCAGGTGGTAATTGTGTGAATGTCGTGATGCACGCGCAGCCCAATACGGAAGTTCGAGGCACCCAGCGCTGCAATGCATCGTTGCTGCGCAGCAATTGGTTGGTAGGTAATGCAGTTGCAGGTGATCCAAAGGCGTGTGGTGTTCAGAGCTACACCTATGAGTTTACTCAGGTGGTGAGTTGTGCCAATGGTACTTCGGTTTCCGTATTACCTAGCCTATACAACACAGCGGGTACAACCCCCTATCTGCAGCTGGGCGTGCTTCCTAACCTTGGCAACACAGGTGCATGGAACGTGCGCATTCGTCCGAACTTCAGCTACGGTGAAGGCACATTCGGTCCTGTGCAACGCATACAGGTAGCAGGCACTGCAGCTTCCGGTGAGTTGGAGTATGAGTTGGTGGATATGGAGAAGGAAATGGATATTGAACGTGTTGGCTCGATTTATCCAAACCCAAACAACGGTGAGTTTGTGAATGTGAGCTTGAGCAACCTTGAGAAAGGAAATCTTCAGGTGCGTGTGCTCGATGCAGCGGGCCGCTCGATAACCACGCGTACGTATGTGGTTGAAGGTTCATTGAGCACAACACTCACATTCGATGAGCAGTTGAGTGCAGGAGTTTACATGATTGAAACACTCAACGCCGGCCGCGTGCAAACGCAGCGATTGGTGGTGCAGTAAAATCATTGGAAATAGAAAATGAAAAGGGCCTCCGTAAGGGGGCCTTTTTTGGTGACTAATGACTAGTGACTAATGAGTGGATGAAGAAGTAACGAAAGGTTCGCTTAATTTACAAAGGACAACGCTTTCGGTTCCCAGTACTCAGTCTCCAGTACCCAGTCCCCAGTCCCTAAATCAGGCGTTGCTCTTCCAAATGAACGTCGCTACGGAAGTGACGATGTAGAGCAGTATGAGCAGTGGAATGATGAAAAGCCAATTCTCAAACAAGGCGTAAACTGCAATTGAAAGAAGGGCTCCTAATATGGCAAATGCAGTTTGTGTTTTATTCGCAGCAATACCACCCGGTTTGAACTTGAATGAAAACATTTCAACCTGAGAGACCATCAGAAGGGAGGTAATGATGAAGAACGTAACCACGAGGTTGGTGGGCCACACCCACTGGTCGGTAGGTAGCATGGCCGGGTGATTGCTCTCTACAACAATCGCCAGCATAGAGGCCCAGAAGATACCGTTGGCAGGTGAGGGCATGCCATTGAAGGTTTTTCCGGTCGACTCCGAAACATTGAAACGGGCGAGGCGATAGGCGGCGGCAAGCACGTTTGCGAACGCGATATATTTAAGAGGTTGGAGTGATGCGTCGAGCGATTGCTCCAGCATATTGAAGATGATGAGTGAAGGAACCAGTCCAAAAGAAACGACATCGGCCAGTGAATCGAGCTCGCGTCCCATGTCGCCATTTACCCCAAGCTTACGCGCGGCGGCGCCGTCGAATAAATCGAAAAGTGCTGCAAGGAAAATGAGGTAAACGGCCGAAGTTTCATCAAACGAATGCGCGATGTGGTAGGACGCTATAGCCCCACAGGCCAGATTCGCCAGCGTGAGTGTATTGGGCAGAAGCCGCAGCAATTTCATAGCGCAATATTAGGGCAGATTCTTAGCGGGTAATCGATACAATACCGGATGACGACTGTGAGTTAATTTCGTCGCGACCTCGGAAGAAGAGTAGCCAGGAATAAACGCCATCGGTTATGAAATGATCGCCATCTTGATACTCACCTGTCCAACGTTCATTTGGGTCGGTGCTTTCAAAGATTACTGTTCCCCAACGGTCGAAGATGACAAAGCGGTAATCCCTTACCAAATCTATATTCGAAAATACGGGTCCGAACACATCATTGATTTTATCGTTGTTGGCAGTAAACGAATTGGGGACCCAGGCAAAGAGAGGTTCAAAAACATATTCTTCCTCTTCATTGAATATACAGGTATCAGCCTCTACCAGGAAGTGAAATATGCGCGGACAAGGAGCATCGAGCGCATAAATATTTACGCTATAGAAACCGGTATCATTAACGTAGATAGTTGGATTGACTTGACCGGTATTCCAGATATGCTGTCCTGGGAGGTTCGACTGCAGTTGAATAAACTCAGCGCCGCCCGGGCAAACGCTATCAGCATAAAGAATAGGTAGCTCCGGTGTTGCCGGGATTACGTGATATTCCGCTAAATGAGGACAAATGGCATTGGGAATGTCTACCGTCAGATAATACATCCCGGTATCAGAAACCGGAGCGTAGTAATCGGTCGAACCGGTGCTCCACTGGTATTGTCCGGTTGAATCGGCTTGCAAACGAATGGTATTATCGCCACCCGGGCAAATACTGTCTACATATTGAATGGCAGGTTCGGGATAATTGATTATCACGAGCACGGTATCCGTATCTGAGCACCCAACGTTTGAGGTAACGGTACCATAGTATTCCGTGTCGACCGACGGACTCGCGGTGGTTGAGTTATTGTTTGCAAAAGTCCCTGATGCATCGGCCCACGTGTAGGTAAGGAGATTACCCGTTGCTATGTCAAGAAATGCTTCGTCGCCTTCACAGATATCGATATCGGCTCCGGCATCAGCAACTGGTGATTCTACCACCGTGATGGTGTACGAATCGTCATTAGCGCCACATTGATTCAGCACATTTAGGTTAAGAGTATAACTGCCCGCTTCATCGAACGCAATATTCAGTACGTTGTTAGAAGTATCTTGAAATGCAACCTCTTCAGGTAGCGCATCAGTGGTCCATGAGTAGTAGGTGCTGCCAATGAAAGGGACTTCATAACTGGAAGTATCACCCAAACAGACGGGGCTTGGCCCCTGAATAAATACTACGGGCGGTCCTGCAACCACAACTGAATGAACAGGATTCCAAGGACTCACGCAACCGTTGTTTGTGCGTTGCACGGAAAAATCGAGAATGGTGGGAGTATTGGCGGTAACGAGTAATACGTTTGATGTTGCTCCGTTGGGGGATTCGAATGGAGCTCCGTTATTGATTCCGCTGCAACTCCATTCGTAGGTAGATCCATCGGAAGGGTCGTATGGATCGAACATGAGCAGAATGCTTGCCGGCGCGCAAAGCGTATCGGTCACCGAAAAGTCTGCATAATCATACGACGTGATTATTTGAGGAATGGTAGTAATGCTACCTACCGTAATTCGAATGAGGGTGCTTACAGCATTGGCCGGGTCGGATGGATCGGTGGCGATAACGCGCAGGTAGTTCATACCAATAGGAATTCCCAGTGCTATTGCTTCTTCCAGACAGGGAACGGTAATTTCCAGAATAGCATCATCATTGGCCTGTATTTCACCCAGAATACCATCGTTTCCAATTTGTGTAAATGTTTGACTCGAGAAAAGTTGAGTGGTGAAAACGTTGTTGGCTGTGTAGTTGACTGTTTGGTTGTTTGTGTTTACATCTAATACGATGTTTTGCGATTCTCCATCCGGATCATTGGCACATTCAGTTATACAGAAGCTTATATCTTGTGTTTCATTGGTCGTGACGTCGCATCGTTGAATGCAGAATGGTCCCCATACAGTTCCTATCACAGAAGGGTTGGTGGAGACGATGCGTAAGTAATAATTACATCCGGGTTCGGTGTCGGGTATGATGCCCGAAACGGAACCCGGAAAAGGCACAATAGCAGGGTCATAAGTGCTTGCATCCGGAGAACTTCCAACGATAGGAGGGGTAGTTGAGAAGGTTCCGTCAGGCTCGGAGAGCTGGCATACGTATGCATTGTTTGCGGCAAAGATTCCGGTAGAGAAAAGGGGGATGTCAATAACGCTTCCCACGCAAACGGGAAGAGGGTCGAGAGTCACAACCGGAGGACCAATAGGAGCCGTGGTAATTTCATTGGGGCACTCAATAATTTCGAAGCATGCTGATGCGATACCTGTTATTGCCGGCTCCGGAGATGTTCTGCTCAGTCGAACCGTATAGCAATCGCCAGCAACAGCTCCGTTGGGCAGGAGAATGGAGGTGATTCCTGAAGTGGTTGGATAGTTTATGTTGATGGCCCATGAGGTAAAGCCTGACGGGTAGGATCCTCCGCTGTTGGATAATTCAAGCAGATATGTTCCATTGCATAGTGGTTCCGACAATTCGTAACCAATGGTGAGGTAGGTGCCTTCACACACCGGGTTGGGGGCCACCGATGTGATGGTGATTTCTACCGGGTCTGCAACTGAAAGATCGGCTACCACGTTGATATCATCCACACCAAATGAGAGTTCTCCTCCATTTCCGGATGCATCGTTCTGAAATCTGAATGCGAATTGCAAGTTGCCTACATTGCTGAATGCAGGGTTGGTAATGTCTTCATATTGCCATGTGGACGAAGTGTTGAAGTTGCTTCCAACTTGTGTCCAACCGCCACCATCGGCTTGATACCAAAGTGATCCAAAGGAATTGGCATTTCCCTGACCGATCCAAAAGAAGCTGATGCGTACTTCATCTAAACCATAGGTGCAAAACCCCGAACTGATGTAAGCGAACTGATCGCTGGTTTGAGCCTGATCGAAGCACGCATTGGATGATGGGTTCGTAGTACTTTGGATATGGAGGTATTGACTGAAAGGAGCACCGCCGATATTCCCTCCTGTTGTGTTGGTTTGATCAGGCGTGTTGGCACATCCTCCTGTTCCGGTGTATTGGTTGTTTACAACCCACTGATTCGAGCCGCTATTGCTTCCCGGACCTGAGTTGTTGAGACTGAAGGAACCGCCACCAGATTCAAAGTTCTCGCTAAAAATCAAAATGTCTTGGGCTGAGCTGCTAAACGCAGCCAACAGAAAGTACACGAGCAGATTTGAAGCGAGAGCAAACCGCATACACCAAGAGATAGTTAAGTGGTTGAACCTAACAAATATAGATGTATTCAGTAAAAACGCTCAATTAAATTAGAGTGTCTGCTTCACCTCTACTTCTTCGAATGCCTCTACGTTGTCGCCCACTTCAATGTTGTTGAAGCGATCGATGTTGAGACCGCATTCGTATCCTTTCACTACTTCTTTCACATCGTCTTTGAAGCGCTTCAGTGAACCTAGTTCGCCTGTGTAGATTACAATACCGTCGCGGATTACGCGCACCTTGCTGGTGCGACCAATCTTTCCGTCGAGTACCATACAACCTGCAATGGTTCCCACCTTGGTAATTTTGAATACCTCGCGGATTTCGGCTGTACCGGTAATCTGCTCTTCGATACGAGCTGAGAGCATTCCTTCCATCGCTTCCTTAACCTCTTCGATGGCCTTGTAGATGATGGAGTATAGCTTGATTTGAATTTCTTCGTTTTCGGCAATTTTACGAGCAGGGGCACTAGGTCGAACCTGGAAGCCGATGATAATCGCATCGGAGGCACTGGCAAGGAGTACATCAGACTCGCTGATTTGTCCGACGCCTTTGTGAATGATGCGCACTTGAATCTTCTCGGTCGAAAGTTTCTGCAAGGAGTCGGTGAGTGCTTCAACAGATCCATCCACGTCACCTTTAACAATGAGGTTGAGCTCTTTGAAGTCGCCCAATGCGATACGTCGACCGATTTCTTCGATGGTGAGGTGCTTCTTCGTGCGAAGGCTTTGCTCACGCTGTAATTGTTGGCGCTTCAATGCGATGTTACGTGCTTCGCGCTCGTCTTCCATCACGTTGAACTTATCGCCTGCGTTTGGAGCGCCTTCGAAACCAAGCAGCGATACCGGCGTTGCAGGTCCTGCTTCATTCACCTTTTGTCCGCGTTCGTTGAACATTGCCTTTACGCGTCCGCTGGTGTGGCCCGCGAGAATCGCATCACCCACGCGAAGCGTTCCGGCTTCAACCAGCAGCGTGGTCACATAACCACGGCCTTTGTCGAGGGCCGATTCGATTACGGTTCCTACCGCGCGCTTTTCAGGGTTGGCCTTGAGGTTGAGCATATCGCTCTCGAGCAATACTTTTTCGAGAAGTGCGTCGATGTTAAGACCTTTCTTGGCCGAGATTTCTTGGCTTTGGAATTTACCGCCCCATTCTTCCACCAAGATGTTCATGGCAGAGAGCTGTTCGCGGATTTTATCGGAGTTTGCTCCGGGTTTATCAATCTTGTTGAATGCAAAGATCATAGGTACACCTGCCGCCTGTGCGTGCGAGATGGCTTCTTTTGTTTGCGGCA
>JBIKSC010000342.1:0-2704 GCA_044348775.1 Flavobacteriales bacterium
CCTCGAACACTACGGTAAGTTCAAAGCCAAACTGCCTCTCTCATTAATCAACGATGAGGCGATCAAGAAAAACAGACTCATTTTGGTTTCAGCTATCACGCCAACACCGGCGGGAGAAGGCAAGACCACAACATCGATAGGTCTCACGGAGGGCCTCAATAAGATTGGAAAGAAGGCGACCGTGGTTTTGCGCGAGCCTTCACTCGGACCTGTGTTCGGTATCAAGGGCGGTGCTGCAGGTGGCGGTTATGCGCAAGTGGTGCCGATGGAGGACATCAACCTTCACTTCACGGGCGATTTCAGCGCAATCGAAAAGGCCAACAATCTGCTCGCAGCGCTCATTGACAATAACATTCAGAACAAACAGAATAACCTCGGTCTCGATCCGCGCCAGATTTACTGGAAGCGTGTGATGGATATGAACGACCGCTCACTGCGCAACATCACCATCGGGCTAGGCGGCACGGCTAACGGAATGCCCCGCCAAGAAGGCTTCAACATTACGCCTGCCAGCGAAGTGATGGCTATTTTGTGCATGTCGAAAAACATCGAAGACCTCAAGGAGAAACTTGGTAACATATTCGTTGGTTTCACTTTCGATAAGAAACCCATTTACGCTCGCGATCTGAAGGCTCAAGGTGCGATGGCCTTGTTGCTGAAAGACGCCATCAAGCCCAACCTCGTGCAAACGTTGGAGGGCAATCCGGCTATCATACACGGCGGACCGTTTGCCAACATCGCACAAGGCACCAACACCATCATCGCTACGAAGATGGGGTTGACGCTTTCCGACTATGTGGTAACAGAGGCCGGCTTCGGAGCCGATTTGGGCGCAGAGAAGTTCATGAACATCAAGTGCGGCTATGGCAATTTGAAGCCCGATGCTATTGTGCTTGTGGCTACGATACGCGCTTTGCGTCACCACGGTGGTGCGAAGAAAGAGGAATACAACACAGCTTCGATGGAGCGTGTGACCAAGGGCTTCGGCAACTTGGCCAAGCACATTGAGAACTGTCAGAAGTTTGGACTCAATCCAACCATCGCGCTCAACCATTTCCCTACCGATAGTGAAGAGGAACTTAACTACGTGATTGCACAATGCGCGGAACTTGGCGTGAAAGCGGTCGTGGCTCGGGGGTTTGCTCAAGGCGGCGAAGGCATGAAGGATCTGGCCAACGCGGTTGTGTCTGAAATCGAATCGGGTAAGAACAACTTCAAACCTCTCTATGAATGGTCGATGCCGGTGAAGGAAAAAATCACACGAATTGCCAAGGAAATCTACGGTGCTGATGCTGTCAATTTCTCAAAAGACGCCGAGAGCGATCTGAAGATTATCGATAAGCTCGGACTTGCTGCCTTGCCGGTGTGCATGGCGAAAACACAAAAGTCGTTCAGCGATGATGAGTCGAAGGTTGGACGTCCTACCGGGTTCACCGTTACTGTGCGCGAGTTTGAGTTTGCCGTAGGCGCCGGATTCATCATTCCCATCCTCGGCGATATGATGCGCATGCCCGGCTTGCCCGTCATTCCCGCCAGCGAAGGGATGGACATCGATGCGAATGGGGTGGTGAGTGGATTGTCTTAATGGGTACTGGGTACTGGGTACTGAGGACTGGGTAGTGGGTACTGATTACTGATTACTGATTACTGGGTACTTGGCACTGGTACATCAATTATCTAATATCAAGTCTCTAGTCCCCAGTACTCAGTACCCAGTACCCAGTCCTCAAAAATGGCATAACCTATTCCCCATAGGAATAAGCATTTGACCGGTGCCTGCGCAGTTTTGCGTCATGGAAAACACTCGTTTGAAATGGCGTGAGGCGTTCACGTTTACGCGGTCGGAACAGCGCGGTTTTCGTGTGCTGACAATCTTATTGCTTTTGATCATGGCTGGCAGAGTTTGCTACTTTCGGTTTGTTGCTCCCGCTGCTATTGACTTTAAAATACCCGCTGAATGGCTTGCGGTCGATTCGTTGCAGTTGGATGAAAGGGATGGGGGGAAAAGTGCTTCGTTTCATACTGAATGGAGCAATAAGCACAAGGGCGATCGATACGCGGGGCATAAGCCTTGGTCGGATTCTGTTCCTGCGCGAAGCCATGCGCAACCGTTCAAGAGGAGCAGAGTCATTGAGCTCAACACAGCAGACACCATCGATTTGCGATCATTGCCATCCATTGGTCCTTGGCTGGCGAGGAAAATTGTAGACTACCGCGAGCGCTTGGGCGGATTCCGCTCTGTTGATCAACTGCTGGAGGTGTATCGACTCACGCCGGGTAAGCTCGACACGATTATGCCCTTTCTGGCGATTGATACGAGTGTGGTGAAACGCATCGACATCAATGCTGTTCTATCAGAAGAACTCATGCGGCATCCCTATTTATCGCGATCACAGGCAAGAGGGCTGGTGGCATACCGCGACAAACACGGACCATTCGCTGTGGTTGTCGACTTGAAGAAGTGTTTGCTGATTGATGAAAAAACCTTTGAAAAACTGCGCGATTACGTGGAAGTTCGCTGACTTTTGCAGCCTATGAATTTAGAAGAACGCATCAAGCACGCGATGGTCGACGTGCATGATTTCCCAACGCCGGGCATTGTTTTCAAAGATATTACCTTGTTGTTTCAAGACCCTTCCTTGCTGAATGACCTGGTCGATGCCATGGCCGAGGCGTGCAAGGATCAGCGCATTGAAGCGATTGT
>JBIKSC010000077.1:0-10073 GCA_044348775.1 Flavobacteriales bacterium
AATAACTGAGATGATCTTCGTGGAAGACAATGTAGTCGACGGCTTGTATATGCTCAATCTACAAGTGGCTTCGTTTCGCAATGATGCTGCGCCATCGAGGCCGGTGTTGTATTCATTGGTGAGGTGAGCTTCGCAAAGGGGGGTTAACGCAAAGGACGCAAAGTTGATACCACGCAGAGGTCGCAAAGAGAGCCCACGCAAAGGACGCAAAGACAACACATGCAATGGATGCAATGGATAACCTCTTTGCGTGAGCTCTCTTTGCGATCTCTGCGTGAATATCATCCGCTTGAATATCTAAACATCACAAAACCTCTGCTACCGTAAACACCGAACCCCCGACAAACACGAGGTCGTCAACATTGGCAGCAGCACACGCAGTTTCATACGCCTGCTTAACGGAAGAATAAGACTCCCCCTTTAACTGAAATTCCGATGCTTGCTGCTTGAGCAATTCCGCATCCAGACCTCTCGGGATATCGGCCTTGCAGAAATAATACATAGCCTGCTGAGGAAGCAATTTCAACACCCGCGAAACATCCTTATCTCCCACTAAACCCAGCACGAAATGCAGTCGCTTATGCGGTGTTTCCCCGATTTGACGGAGCACTATACTAATGCCGTCTTCGTTGTGTGCGACATCAGCAATGGCCAATGGTTTATCGTTCAGCTTTTGCCAGCGACCCAGTAGGCCGGTCAACTCAACTACTCGCTCGAACCCTTGTGCAATGTGTTCTTCGCTAACCTCCCAACCCAACGCAGCAAGTGTGCGCAGTGCCATGAATGCAGTTGCTCTGTTCTCTATTTGATAATGTCCTTTCAATGCACCGCCCGGAACGTATGCACTTGGAATATGCGAAGCATCAATCATCGGAGCTTGGTATCTCAGCGCGGTTTGAATCATGACCTCGCGCGCCTCTTCGCGCATCGCGCCTAGCACTACGGGCCTATTGGACTTAATGATTCCCGCTTTCTCTGCTGCAATCTTCTCGATGGTATCACCGAGTAAGTTCATATGATCATAGCCGATGTTGGTGATGACCGAAACCTCCGGCACAATCACGTTCGTGCTGTCGAGACGACCTCCCAGCCCTGTTTCAATAACTGCTATATCGATTCCGGCGCGTTTGAAATACCAAAAGCACATGGCAACGGTAATCTCAAAAAATGAAGGCTGAATGGATTGCCATGCTGCGTGATACTCACTCACGAATTCTACGACATCCTCTTCGGGAATCATTACTCCATTGATGCGAATGCGTTCCCGAAAATCTTTGAGATGAGGTGATGTATAAAGTCCTGTTTTGTAACCCGCCATTTGAAGCGCAGAGGCTATCATGTGCGAGGTGCTGCCTTTGCCGTTGGTACCTGCGATGTGAACGGTTTTAAGTCCTTCATGCGGATTACCCACCAGCTCTAGCAATGCCCACGTATTGTCCAAACCGGGCTTATACGCCGCCGGCCCCACACGATGAAACATGGGTAGTTGGGAATAAAGGTATTCGAGAGTTTCAGAGTAGTTCACGACGCAAGAATAGCAAAGAACAGGGCTCGTAAGGACTCACAAACATGGGTGATTCTCTCTTTGCGCTCTTTGCGTGAGCTCCCTTTGCGCTCTCTGCGTGAATGCCTCTTTGCGTTCTTTGCGTGAGCTCTCTTCGCGTAAATCTCCCTTTAGATGAAACTCACGCACTCAAGCGAAGCCGAGGGTTAGTGTAGCTTGAACGTAATCTTGATGCTCCCCTTCTGTTCGTTGCCGCTGGCGCTGCTGTTGAATTTCGCCTTGCGGGCTGCGTCTTCCGCCATTTTGAAAAGCGTACCGCTGGAAGTGTTTGATTTAGCTGCGTTGGCAATCGCCTTGGTCACATTACCATTGGCGTCTACCCAGATATCAACGGTCACGGTTCCCTCGTCGGGAGCATTGCCTTGTACTTTTGGATTGTTCAAAATCTGACGACCGGCTAGAGACCAATTGGGTCCCGAACCTCCACCGGTACCTGTTCCTACGCCTGTTCCACTTCCGCCGCCGCTGCCACCTCCTGTGCCAGCGCTACCACCTCCTCCCATCACTCCTCTTCCGTCGATGCTACCATTGGGATCACCCTGCTGGCCTGTGCCTGTAGTATTGCCGCTTCCTCCCTTGATGTTGTTGAAGGCGTTGTTGAGGTTGTTCGAAACCTGTTGCTGCGTCTGCTGCTGCTGTTGTGGATTGTCCTTGCGTACTTGCGTATCCGACTTGCGATTTTCCGACTGCTTCTTATCGCTGATGGTTGGCGCCTCTTGCGATGAATCATCAGTGATGGCGTTGGTTTCTTCGACTGACTCAGGTGTTGGCTCTTGAACTACCGGCTCCGGCATAGGCACGTAGCCTTCGCCATCGACCATCGTCCCAATACCCGCTGCATCGAGCGACATCAATCCTGTGTAGCCCAAACCGCCGTTACCTCCGCCGCCTCCATTGCCGCACTTCAATAGAAATAGCAGCCCCACAATGGTGACGTGAAATAACAAGGTACCCGTAAGGGACCACCTGCGATCTGTTTCTGCAAGATTTGCCATGCGTTACTCTTCTTTCGGCTTGGTAGCAATAAACGGATTCCAGCCGTTTTGCTTCAGTACAGCGAACAACTCAATTGTTTCACCTGTTGGTACGTCGCGGTCAATATTTAACACAACTTTCTTGTCGGCCGCGTTATTCAAAATTGCCTGAAGCTTCAGTTCTACGTCGTCTTTCGCTACTTCCGTGTTGTTCACCAAATAGCGCAAATCGGAAGTGATCGTTACGGTTACGGTCGACTGTGTGGGCGTGCCTGTTGAGGTCTTTGGCAAATTCACCTGCTCTCCATTCACCGCCAGGGTACTGGCTATGATGAAGAAGATGAGAAGCATGAAGATGATGTCAGACAATGCCGACATCGCAGGCTCCACATGTACTTTATTTCTTCTTCCGAAATTCATGGGTTAGTGCGTTGGTTGTTCGAGAATATCCATGAATTCTACAGCGTTCGCCTCCATCTTGTTCACCACTTTGTTGATGCGCGTTACCAGGGTGTTATAACCTATGTAAGCAATCATGAATACGATAAGACCTACAGCCGAAGAAATCATCTTCAAATACAAACCTTCTGATACAGTTCCGATCTGCAGACTACCCGCCTCAGCGATGTCACGGAAAATAACAATTACACCGAATACTGTACCCAAGAAACCGAATACCGGCGCGATACCGGCAATGGTCGCAAGTATCGCTACGTTGTTATCCAACTTCGCTGTTTCCAGTTTTCCTACGTTTTCAATCGCCTTCTTGATGTCTTGAGTTGGCTTACCAATGCGGCTAATGCCCTTCTCAATCATACGAGCCACCGGAGTTTTCGACGTGCTGCACAGGTTGCGCGCACTATCCAATTTGCCCTGACTTACATACTCCTTAATCTTCTCCATGAAGTTCGCTTCTTCCTTATCGGCGCGACCCACAGTAAGCGTGCGCTCAATAATCACATACACTGCGATAACGCTCATGATAAGCTGTGGCAAATAGATGTACCAACCTTTCATAAGCTGATCCATCACACTGAAGTTGCCCACAGGCGCGCCAACTGTTGGCGGCGTGATGCCTATTCCATCTTGAATTGCACCGGTTACGGTTTCCTGAAGAAAAAAGAGAATGTCCATGCGTGTTTGTTTTCAGATAAAAATTTCTGCCACCTCGAATCGGGTAGCCAACGCGAAAATTGCCTCCGAATTGCCGCGGCTTTTCGAGCGAATTGAAAACTTATTTAGTGAGGGGTGTTGATAGCTTACAAGGATTGTAGGGAATAGGATTGTAGGGAGCTACAACCATTCATTCTCATTGTGTTTCTGCTTTTCATTCTAGACAACTCCAGAATAAGGGAGAGAAGCAGAATCAAAATGAGTGAGGCCACACCCCCCTATAATCCTACAATCCGATAATCCTTAGATTACATACGCCAAGCACCCCGCCAAATACCCCAGCAACGCCCAGGGCGCAATGTTGCGCAAGTACCAGGTGAACGAGATCTTCTCGATGCCCATCACGGCTACGCCTGCGGCACTTCCGATGATGAGAATGCTGCCGCCCGTGCCGGCTGTGTAGGCGAGAAAATGCCAGAAGGTTCCGTCTTGCACAAAGAGATCCAACCAAGCATCGCCTACAATGGCAGGAGATACTTCATACATGCCCATGGAGGCTGCAACCAGCGGAACGTTATCGATGATGGCCGACAACAATCCGATGGCGATATTGATAGCATAAACGTTCCCTAAACTATCCTTTAGCAAGGACGACAATTGCAACAACTGACCTGTTTCATTCAACACACCCACCGCCAATAATATCCCAAGGAAAAACAAGACAGACGGCATGTCGATTTTGCGCAAGGCCTGCAGCGGAGAAAACTTACTGCGCTCCTCCATTATCTTTTTGCTGTGTATCAACTCAGTCACCATCCATAACAAACCGAGCGAAAACATCATACCCATAAAGGGAGGCAGATGGGTTACGGTTTTAAAGATTGGCACCATCAGCAAGCCGCCAATACCCAAAATGAAAACCAGCTGCCTATCGCGCTTACTTGCTTGTTGCTCGATGTGCTCTTTGTATTCCGGGCGTTTCACCTCCCCCTTCATTACAAACGACAACACCATAAGAGGCAATAACAAACTCACAAGGCTTGCTAAAAAGACACCGGACATGATTGCACCCGCCGAAATCTGCCCGCCTATCCATAGCATGGTCGTAGTCACGTCACCTATAGGCGACCAGGCGCCTCCGGCATTGGCTGCAATCACGATAATTCCCCCGAAAAACCAGCGCGTTTGCTGATCATCAATCAACTTACGTGTGAGCGATATCATTACAATCGCCGTCGTAAGATTGTCTAACGCTGCCGATAAGAAAAATGAGAGCAGGGCTACAATCCACATCAGCTTCACCTTGTTGCGCGAAGCAATGCGATCCGTAATCACCTTAAACCCTTCGTGCGCGTCGATAAGCTCCACAATGGTCATTGCACCCATCAAAAAAAGTAGAATGCCCGATATCTCCTGCACATGGTGCATCAATTTGCTGTTGAGCACACCATATACATCGGCATGCTCCATCTGAGCTGCATGGGCAGCAACTTCATGCCCCGCTCCACCACCTATGAAATAAATAGTCCAACACAACGTGCCCGTGAGCAATGCAGTAGCCGCTTTGTCGATCTTGACGGCATGCTCTGCGGCAATGCAGATGTACCCAACGATGAAGACTATTAAAATGGCTATTTCCATTACACCAGTTTTTTCAATGCAATTTCAAATGCCGCCTTCGTAATGCCGGTCTTCGCTTTATGGGTTGCGTGAATTTGTTTCAGTGCTTGTTCGATGGTGGCAGATGTATCTTCAAAAATCCCTTTGTCACTCATGTCCACATCGCCGTTGCTCATGAGGTATGCAAAGACGCGCGCCATACCACAGTTGGCAATGAAGTCGGGTATCACGCTGATGTGCTCATCAGCATGTTCAGCTATGGGTCCGTAGAATATTTGCGCGTCAGCAAAAGGCACGTTGGCGCCGCAGCTCACTACGCTCAATCCGGCCGCGATCATGCGCTTCATCTGGTCATCGGTCACCAATCGCGACGCTGCACATGGCATAAACACATCGGCCTTTACATCCCAAATACGTTCGTTCACTTCTTCAAAGCTGATCATCTTTTCAGAGCGCAGTTGCATTCCGTCGCGCTCCAGGAACAACTTCTTGATAGAATCATAATCCAATCCTGCTTCATCGATAATTCCTCCAGCACGATCTATGATGCCCACTACAACAGCTCCTTCTTGTGTGCAGTAGTATGCAGCAGCAGCAGCCACATTGCCCCAGCCTTGAACGATTACTCGTTTACCCTTCAAACCTCCACCCCATAGCTCGTAATAGTGCTTGACGGATGCCGCCACTCCATAACCGGTAATCATATCGGCCACCTTGTATTTGCGTTCAATGTCGGGGCTGAATGATTCGTCCTCCAACACTTTGATTACTCCCTGACGCAAGTTGCCAATACGCTTCACCTTCTGTGCTTCCGTTGGGCCAAAGTGACCATTAAAAACACCTTCCTGCGGATGCCATATGCCGCACTCTTCGGTGATGGCAATTACTTCGTGTATTTCATCAACATTCAGATCGCCGCCTGTTCCGTAATAGTGTTTCAGCAATGGTGTTACGGCCGCAAACCAACGCTCCAGCACTTCATGCTTGCGTGGGTCCCGCGGATCGAAGTTGATGCCGCTCTTGGCGCCACCAATCTGCGGACCGCTAACGGTAAATTTTATCTCCATCGTTTTTGCCAACGACTCTACCTCGCGTTTATCCAATCCGGCGCGCATGCGGGTGCCTCCGCCTGCTGCGCCGCCGCGCAAGGAGTTAATCACTACCCAGCCTTCCGCTGTGGTAAAAGGGTCTTTCCATTCGAAAACAATTTCAGGTCGTTTGCTTTCGTACTTGGCCAATAAATCTTTCATAAATCGAATTTTCCGCGACTAAAGTAGAGCGGGAAAGACTATCTAGCGCTATAAACTGCGCCTCCTACGCTGTCGCGCAGTGCACCGGTAACGGTAGAAAGTGAATTGCTCTTGCCATCTAAGCGTAAGGCCCCCAGAAAGGCGAAAATCAACGCCTCTTTAAAATCCACGATTCCCTTTTCAGGAACAACGAGCGTATGATGGGTATGCGCTTGAACGCGTTCTACAAGAAAACTGTTGTGTGCCCCGCCGCCTGTTGTCAGCACATGGCACGATGCATAGCTCGAAAGAGAGCGGCCAATCTGAAAGGCTATGTGCTCAACCAACGTGCGCAATAAATCGCTCTCATTCAATTGCGCTCGTTCCACAATCGGTAAAAACTCGGTTAGCCAGAACTCCTTGCCCAGAGACTTTGGGGCTGATAGATGAAAAAATGCAAGCGCATTCAGTTCGTTCAACAAGGCTTCATGCACGTGCCCCTCCTGCGCCATTGCGCCGTCGCGGTCAAACGTCAACCCCATTTGCTCCGCAACGTGATTGAGCGCCATATTGCATAAACCGATATCAAACGCCTCGATGCCCATCGCACCTTTCACCGACATGTTCGCAATACCTCCTAGGTTCAAGCAAATCGGATAGGATTCGAATAAAAGCAAATCGCCTATCGGAACCAACGGAGCGCCTTGTCCGCCAAGCGCAACATCCGTTGTGCGAAAATCGGCTATCACGTCGCAACCGGCTTCGGCAACTATATGCGCCGGACTCCCTATTTGCAGCGTGAGGCCTGCTTCGGGTTGATGAAAAACGGTGTGCCCGTGTGAAGCAATGAAATCGACCTTCGCTTCGTGGCGTTCAATAAAATTAGCAACCCATTTACCATGCTGTACACCGAGATCAACGCTGAGCTTGGTCAGTTCTAGTCCGCTTAGAGTATGCGCCTCTCGCAGCCGTTTTCGCCACTCTTCGTCATACGGAACTGTGGCGGCGTGGTGCAATTCAAAACTCCAGGAACTACCGCAGTAAAAAGTGCAATAGGCTATGTCCAACCCATCGAGCGAGGTACCGCTCATCAATCCGATAGCGCGGTATGTGCGCAACTCACTCATGAATTACCCTTTCGAATAACCGGCAACAGCGCGCCAATCAAGACGGTTGTGTAAATGGCGTAAATGCCCATAACGGCAAATGCAAGCGCCTTTTTGCCGGGCAGCTGCGCGTAGAAATAACCGCCCACAATGCAAGCCGACATAAACAACTTCACGAGCACGGAAGCATTCACAGAGGCAATAAAACGATGCGGTGATTTAGAGCTGGCTGAGGCAATCATCTGGTACAAAAAGTACGTCACCGCTCCATAGAGCGGAATCAATACCCACACCGCATCTGGCATTGGTTTTTTAACGATGAAAAGAACAACAATGGCCAACACATACAACAGCACGGTGGCAATGGTTAGCGGAATTAGAAATGCTCGTGTATTCATGTAGTGCAAATATCAACGCTTGCGGAGTACATCGCGTATGACAATATAAACAGCCATTATCACTCCCAGCAAGGAGCAGATAAGTGTCATAACAGGCGTTTCGAATTGGAAAAACTGATCGAGTTTGATACCGCCCCAAACGCCCAAAAAAATGGTGATGCCCATTTGAGTGGCCATCGACGTGTAACGTATAATCGAGTTGTTGCCTGCCTTATTGGGCGGCGTTGATGACTGCATCGGCTTGGCCTTCCTTTTTCATCTCCTTCACTTTTGCTCCCATATTGCAGGCTCCGGTAAACGATGATCCCGGCTCTACCGCTAGCTTATCGGTGAAAATATCGCCTTCTACCTTTGCGGTTCCTTTAAGCGAAAGCATTTGCTGAACGTAGAGCTTTCCCTTCACCAACCCTTCAATCTCGGCGTTCTGGCAATTTACCGTGCCTTCTATACGACCGGCGGGACCAATCACCAGGCGCCCTTTAGTTGATAGATTTCCTACAAAAGTGCCATCGATGCGAATGTTGCTCTCGCAGCGAATCTCACCCTCTATGCTGGTTCCTTCAACGATGCGGTTGATGCCCATATCGGGCACCTGCTCAGTGTATTTTGCCATGGGTTTGGTGCTTTTCTGAAACATGGATGTTGCTTTAAGGCAGTTATATCAATAGTATCTGGCAAAAAAGTCGAGATACAACAGGTAATCCTTGCCTTTAAACAAAGCTATATAATTCTGCTTGGATATCAAAAAAACATGATTCCCGTTCACATTCACAGCCGATAGGCGCTCAGTATCGCTAATGAATGCTCCATAATACTGTTTTGCGTCCTCCGGCTTTTTGAACGATTTCACAAGCAGCATGTGATTGTCCTTATCGAGCAAATTATTCGTGACACGAAGCTGAGACGAATTGAAAAACATCAAATTGAAATCAGCAACTGAGGCTTTCGATGCGTTTATATCGCTTCCGTTCACCGGCATAATTACCGCGAGGTAATGCTCTGCCCCTGGATCAAATACGTACGGCCCATCATCAAAAGCGGACGAATCAGGAGTAGACGTTTCAACGATAGAGTCGTTAGGAAGGGGTTCGCTTGGTTGCTGTGGCCCGGAAGTGTTAATCTCATCTGAAGCATTCAAGACGCGCAACAACTGATCAGCACGAGAAGCCTCCTCCGTGCCTGCGCACTCTTCCACCAACCGATTCAATTCGTTCTGGTAATTCTCTTTGATGCCATAGGGCGCATCAGAATAACCCACACATATGGCGCGCAAGAGCTTGTACTTGCAAATCAGGCCATTCATGGGTTCTGCTGTAATAACGCTGTCACAATACGTTCTGGCCTTGCTATAACTGCGTGCAGTATAATGGTTATAGGCCAACTGGTAGGCCTCATTCTCCTTGGCCTTCTTCATGTCCTGGATATCCAGATATCCGGGGTTATCCACCAGCATAGCCCAATCGCTACCGGGATAACGGCTCTTTATTTCATCGCCCCAGTATTTCGAGTTGCAACTCTCGCAGAATGGATTCTTTACGTACCCTTTTGTTCCCTCCTTGGCTAGCCACGTTCGGAAAAGCTGGTAATAGGTTGTTGGATGGTAGCCGCTCTCATCCATATTGGCCAACAATTCCTCCCAGGTACTGATGGCATTATCATCGTCGTCTAGTTTCTCCTTATAAACCACACCGGCGTTGTAATAACCCTCTGCAGCGGCCTTCTTTATTTCCTGCATTTCCGACGTGTTTGCGCAGGGCAAAGAGCTTTTCAATTCTTCGGCACTCGGAGTTCTGTACTTGTCCTGTTGTCCAGTTCCGCTGCTATCAGTAGCCGCCTCTTCGATAGTAACAACCTCTTCGCCCGGACCAAAACTCTCTGCCAATTTCGATTGAAGACGCCAATAATCCTTCAACGGCCTTTCCCCCCATTCATCGGTAAAGGTATTCTTGCCACTTTCCTTCAACTCCTCGTTGTAACACCAAAAGGTTCCGCTAATACCCGATGCCTGAGCGGCAGCAGCGGCCTCCGCAGCTCTTCGTTCATCCTCTAAACGCTGCTGCTCCATGGTG
>JBIKSC010000335.1:0-2690 GCA_044348775.1 Flavobacteriales bacterium
CATGTCCGCTCGCAATTATTGTCATCTACAAGTACTAGCCAGTTATCGAGTGCAGACAGGCTGTCATTCATGATTTGATTGCCTCCATTCGACCAAGTGTGCGCGAAAGGAGCCACACCGCCTGTTGGTTGCGACCACGCAATTGCGTCGTTGTACTCATAGCAGGAAACGTTGTATCCATTGTAGTTTGAAAGAACGGTTGTGTTGCACTCGATCGAGGCAGGCTCCGAGAAATTGACGTCTATAGAAGTTATACAACCATTGGCGTCCAGCATTTCGAACGTTTGAACTCCTGCATTCAGCTCCTCGTAGATTCCTGCGGTGGCTTCTGTTGCGCCTGTGAATGTGTATCCGCCAACACCTCCAGTTCCTTCCAGATTTATCCAGCCATCCTCGGAACCGAAGCAGCTTACGTTGAATCCATTGTAGTCTGATTGACCTTCTACCGCAATTCCCAATTCCGTTGGTGCCGCCAGGTTGAATTGGTACAGCTGCTCACACCCGTTTGCGTCAGTGACCAACACATAGTTCGGTCCACCGGGTAGGTCGACATTACTGGTGTCGTCCGCAATACCGGTTGTCCACTCGTATTGGAATGGTGCAACTCCTCCGGCGGGAAGGGCCACCGATTGTCCGTCGGCAGATGCTGCGCACGACACTGGGAAGCCATTGTAGTCCGTGATATTTTCGGCGGTAACGGTTAATTCGAGTGGTTGAGTTAACTCGACTTCAATGGTATCACGGCAGCCGCGTCCATCTTCGGCAATGAGGGTGTAGTTGCCTGCATTCAGTCCGGTCAAATTGCTTGAGGACAGAGAGCCATCAACATCTACAAAGGAATACCCACCATCACCTCCGTTGGCATCTAATGCGATGCTACCGGAGGAAGCCCCAAAACAATCGATGGAGTAACCATTGAAATCGCTTTGGGTTATTACGTCGAGTTCTACTAATTCATAAATCAAAACAGACTTTGTTTTTTCAGCGGAGCAGTTATTGCCGTCTGTCACTGTAAGTTTCACAGGATAAGTGCCCGGCGCTGCAAACGAAAGTGTTGGATTTGCTGTGGTAGATTCAACCGTGGCATCAGCCGATATATCCCAAGCGCGGGTGGTTATCGGCGAACCGCTTGCTTGCGACAAATCAGTCATGTTGGCTTCGGGCAGCATACACTCTGTTGTCCAATCGAAATCGACCAACGGACTAGGTATTACTGTGACGACATGGTTACTGGTGTCTTTGCAACCCAGGTCGGAATAGACAATCATACTGACATCATACTGTCCTGCTGCGCTAAAGGAGTGGTTAGGAGTAGCCGCGTTGCTTTGGTTACCGTCATCAAAATCCCATAGGTAGCCGTCGATGATTCCAACGTCTACGGTGGAGTTGTTGGTGAACGTCAAACCCTCATTTACACACCCATTTGGGTCGACAGAGGTAATAGCCTCGGGATACGGCCCAACCACATATTCCACTGTAACTTCAGAACCTGCGGTGCATTGTACATCCTGAGGCAGGAAGGTGCAGAAGTAGTTTCCGGCGGCCATAACATCGATACACTGATTGCTGCCCAGCACTTGCCCGGATCCATTGGTCCATTCATAAGAGGCCATTCCTTCCGGCCCGCAGGCGGGATAGAAGGGAGGAAATGAGCACTGTAGCTGGGGTACACTCGTGTTAATTGGGCAATCAACATCAACCAAAGCATAACACCAGTGCGGACCAGGCTCGCAGTAGGAGGAACTAAATTCAACGGTTAGCGTCTGACCCGCATAACCGCTTAAATCCAAGGTCACATCGGTCCAATCCGAGTAAGTCACAGGAAATACCCCGTCTGCAGCCGACGGATTATAAAAGTATGCTTCATTGGGAGTCTGATTAAAACTGTCTACTCCTTGAGGCCCAAGATCTGTTGAATAAAAGCATGTAAATGTGGGGCAAGGCAGTTCTGCACCGGATCCACTGTAAAAGCGAACCTGAAAGCGGGAGGCTACATCAGAAGTATGCTCCATATTCAAGATGCTCATAGCAAAATGAAAGGAAAAGTAAGTTGTGCCGGTTGGAGGAACATCTATAGACCTGGAAAGCCGTGCATAATCGGCGTAACTATCATCACTCATCATTTTCACCGAGTAATTGCCTCCACTTGGATAAACCCACGGATAGTTTCCATAAGGATCTACACCTGAATCAGTCATGTAAAGACTCCCTTCCGTACTCCAACCGCTCAAATCACCCTCTTCAAACCCCCAATTGTCGTTATCACAATCGAACACCGGCATGCTCTTTCTTAAATCGCGGTCATCTCCAAAGGGGTGATAAACGGGTTTCGCGTTCATGCGTTCAAGCCGTTCGCGTTGTGATGCTTCCAGCATGCTGTCCAAGGTGCTCCCGGTGTAGCCAGCACTAATCAAATGCTCTCGGGCATGTTGCTCATAATAAAGGGGTGAAACTCGATGATCTTGTCCGTGAAATAACAAAGTCTGCGCACAGCAGAAGAGGATTGCGATGAGCTTGAGTTTGGTCACGACGAAAAGTTTTCAACAAATGTATGTCAATAACCTGCAATAACCAAACAAGAGGATGAGTAAACCCGAATTGCGGAAACAAAAAAGGGGGCGTGAGCCCCCTTTTCAATATGCTTGTAGACAGATTAATTGCAGCCCATGCTACCGTAACCTGTTACTTCT
>JBIKSC010000078.1:0-10051 GCA_044348775.1 Flavobacteriales bacterium
CATAACAAACGATGGAAGTGCTCCTGTAATCGGTATTACGAATAACACCGGAACAACGGTTCTCGATTGTAACAATACTTCGATTAGTCTGACCGCGACCGGTGGAAGCACATATACGTGGGATAGTGGATTAGGTGCAGGTGCGAATGTTGTTATTACCGAGCCCGGAACGTATACGGTAAGCTCAACCGCTTCAAATGGTTGCTCGGGTGATGCAACAATTGTCATTTCGGAAGACATAGTTGCTCCTGTTGCTGGCATCAACTCAGGTAACACAGTTCTTACTTGCTCTCAGAATGAGATCGACGTAACAGCAACGGGTGGTGGCTCTTACAGCTGGAGCAATGGCTTGGGTAATGATGCCAATGCTACTATTACGGCAAGCGGAACGTATAGTGTCACCGTAACAGCCGCAAATGGTTGTACGGATACAGAATCAGTTAGCATAACAGATGATGGCTCACTGCCACAACCAACAATTACAAGCGACATCGCTTCTAACACGCTCGATTGCTTGAATGGCACCATTACACTTACGGGTGGCGGATCGGGTGCTTATAGCTGGTCGAACGGAGCAACTAACCTTGGCTCTGGAAATTCAATCGTTGTTTCTGATGCGGGCACCTACACACTTACTGTTACCTCAGCGAATGGATGTTTTGCGAGCACTTCCATAACCATAGGTGAGGATGCCGCTGTGAGTGCTTCGATTGTTGCGGATTCTCCATTCATCGATTGTAACAATCCTGATATGCTTCTCACCGCTTCAGGTGGCGTGTCTTACGCATGGTCGAATGGACTTGGAAATGCACCAACTGCTTCAGTTAATGCTGCCGGTGACTATACGGTTACTGTTACTGCAGCAAATGGTTGCACAGCTCAAGAAACTATTACAGTAATCGCGAACTTCAACACTCCGAATGTCGCAATCACAAACAACACGGGAGTTACAGTATTGGGTTGTAACAACAATGCTATCAATGTGACAGCATCTGGCGCTATCAATTACCAATGGACTGGTGGATTGGGTAACACAGCATCTGTTACCATTACAAATCCTGGAACATATACTGTTACAGGCACCGGAGCGAATGGATGCTTAAGCACTGCTTCTATTATAATTACACAAGACAATACAACGCCAACTGCGGGTATAACCAATAGCACGGGTTCAACCGTGTTAACTTGTAGCACACCTGTTATTAATTTGATAGCAACGGGTTCTGGTGCATATAGCTGGTCGAATGGACTAGGTAATGCCGCGAATGCCTCTGTGACTGAAGCAGGTGTTTATACTGTAACTGTTACGGCGACTAACGGTTGTATCGATACGGAGGCGATTACTATTACAGAGGATATTGCTGTTCCAACAGCAGTTATTGTTAATCCAACAGGAAACACCCAATTATCCTGCGCGGTTTCCTCTATCCCTGTTACTGCAACAGGTGGAGGAACCTATAACTGGTCGGATGGACTGGGAGGTGGAGCTTCTGTAAGCTTAACGCAGGCGGGAACATACACCGTTACTGTTACCGGAGCCAATGGTTGCACCGACACGGAAAGCATTACAATTACAAACGATGGGTCACTGCCTGAGATCACCATCGAATCAACTACCACGGAGTTGAACTGCTTTACTACTTCCATCGAACTCACAGCAGAAGGCGATGCCGGAACTCTCACTTGGTCGGTAGATGGAGCTGGTTGTCCGGGCCCACTTAATTCGGGTCTCATTTGTTCCGACTTCTATGATCCGGTTTGCGGATGCGATGGGATTACCTATAGCAATCCATGCTACGCTGAGCGCGATGGCGGTGTGCTCTACTATTTGCCTGGTGAGTGCGGATCAACGGATGGTGCAGGTTCAATTGTGGTGAATAACCCGGGTGAATACACCGTTACACTTGATGTGAATGGCTGTATTGCGACCTACACTATTTCTATCGAGGAAAACCTAGAGGTGCCATCTGCAACTGTTACTTCTACTTCGCCTATTTGCAGCAATGAAAATGCTTCGTTCACCATCAGCGGAACAACAGGTGATGTAGTGAACTACACAACAGATGGTGGTGTTACGACGCAATCAATTACGATTGATGCATCCGGCAGCAATGACGTGGTGGTCAATAATCCCGCAGTTGATGTTACGCTTGAGCTTATCGATGTTACTCGTGGAAATTGCTTTGCTGAGTTGGATGCGACTTCAACAGTTGTTGTTGTTCCAGCGCCAACGGCGAACGCTTCCGGACCGGCATTCGCTCTTTGCGAAGGCTTGACTCTCTCCCTCACTTCTCAAGAAGTTGCGGGTGCGACATATAGCTGGTCAGGGCCTGGTGGTTTTGCGTCCAGCAATTCAGATGTATTCATAGCTAATGTGACGACTGCCGATGCAGGTGAATACATCTATTCAGTAAGTGCCGGTTCTTGCACCGATTATGATACTGTACTCGTTGTAGTTGCCTCACCAACCGCTGCCACCCAGAACATCGCGATTTGCACAGGGCAGTCATTCGAATTGCCTGATGAAACTATTGTAACAGCGGCGGGAACCTACACCTCTAATTTGTTCAATAGTCTTGGATGCGATTCGACGGTCACGACGAATCTGACAATCGTTAATGAGTTTATTGTTGAGTTTGAAGCCGCTATCTGCGAAGGTGAATCATATCTGTTGCCAGATGGTACGTCGGAGACTGATTCCGGAACATACACATTCGAACTAATAAGCAGCGGTGGATGTGACTCAACGGTTATCATTAACCTTGTAGTGAATCCGACCTATTATTCGTTGCAAACAGTTTCTGTTTGTGAAGGAGATTCATATACATTACCGGATGGCTCGCAAGTAAGTGCAACAGACTTGTATGAGGTCGTGTTTAATTCCCAGTTCGGTTGTGATTCGGTAGTGGCTGTTCAACTTAATGTCCTCGAATTACCGGAGCCTGTGCAGATTGATTTGAACTTGTGTTTAGGCGAAACAATCACTCTTGAGGATGGCACCGTCGTGAATGCTTCAGGTTCATATCCTGTTGTTTTGCAAGCCCAGAATGGCTGCGATAGTCTTCAAGTTTATAACGTGAATTTCTGGCAGAATTACAGCGATACAATCGAAGTTGTTATTTGCCATGATGAACAATACCAATTGCCGAATGGCCAAGTTGTATCTGAATCGGGTGATTATTTAGTAGTTGATGAATTGAGTGCATACGGCTGCGATTCAACGCTTGTTATTTCGGTGTTCGAGCTTGAACCAATAATTCAATCCGTGACCGTGCCACTTTGTTTCAATCAGGCTTATGTCATGCCTGATGGAACCAGCATAGGTGCGGATGGTGTATATGACTATGTGCTGACCTCACTCAATGGCTGTGATTCGCTCGTAAGCATTCAGCTTGAAGTAGCTGAGCAGATTATCGGCGAGCCTGAGCAAGTTCTTCTATGCTTCGGCGAAACACATACACTGCCCAGCGGTGATGTAGTTTCAACCAATGGTGAATTCACCAGCGTGCTGACTTCGGAAGCCGGCTGTGACTCGCTCATTGTTTCATCCGTAGTAGCTCTCGATTATATCTTCACTGAGGTTGCTGCATTCGCTTGTCAGGGAGAAACATATACGCTTCCGAGCGGTCAGAATGTAAGTGTGAATGGTATTTACCAGTCCGTTTTGATGAATGAGGTAGGTTGTGATTCGACGGTTCAGGTTACGGTTACGTTCTCTGCACCTGTTGTAGTGAGCATTATTCCTGAAGTTGATTCGTTGACAGTTTGTGCCGGTGATACGCTTATGCTCATTGCAGATGGCGCGAGCAATTTCAATTGGGAAGCGTTGAATCCATTGTCAGCTTATGATGCTGCTATTGTAGAGGCATACCCTTCTACCAGTGGTTACATCGCAGTGACCGGTGAAACCTTAGGCTGCGAAGGAAGCGACAGTGTTTACGTAACCGTAAATGCAGCGCCTGAAATGCAGATTGTTGCGCCGGATGCTATTTGCATGGGCGACTCTGTGACTATAACGGCTAGCGGTGCTGACAGTTTGTTGTGGTTGAATTCGGATGTTCTTTCATGTTTGAATTGTGCCAACAACGTAGTGAGCCCTACAGAGAATACTTTGTTTACCGTCGGCGGTTGGAATGGCACATGCTATAGTTCAACATCATTTAGTATGGAGGTTCAAATGCTGCCGGTTGCTTCGGTGTTTGGAGATACCCTTGTGTGTGCATTCAGCCCTGCGCAACTCTTTGGTGCAGGTGGAGAATCATATATATGGAGCACAGGAGAAACAGCTTCTTCGATTTCAGTACAACCTGGTGAAACAACCATTTATCAGCTTATCGCATTGTCCGGTATCTGTGCTGATACATCCATTATTACGGTGGAGGCTATTCCGTTACCTCAAATAACCGTCAACAACGATACAACGATCACGCTTGGAGGTCAGGTGCAACTGAATGCTACCGGTGGAATCAATTACTCATGGTCGCCCGCCGATGACTTGTCTTGCACAGTGTGTCCGAATCCTTTGGCCATTCCATCGGAGTCTATGACGTATTGTGTTCAGGCCTTATCGGAGTTTGGCTGCACCGATACAGCTTGTTTACGCATTGAAGTCAGCGATGAATGTGAGACCTTCTTCATTCCAAATGCATTTGCCCCTGAACGAGGTGGCCATGAAATGAACGATTGTTTCCGCCCGTTTGGGGAGGAGTGTTTTGCTTCGATGCGAATGAGAGTATTCGATCGTTGGGGAGAGCTCGTATTCGAGTCAACTAGCTTTGAAGAATGCTGGGATGGTAACTACCAAGGCAAGAAGGTAAATTCAGGAGTGTTTGTTTATTACTTCGATGGTGTTCTTATCAACGGTAATCCATTCTATCGAAAAGGTAACGTAACGGTGATACGATAATGAAGAAACTGATATCCATATGTGCTCTTTTTGCAGCGCTGAGCCAGTTGTTCGGTCAGGATTTGCACCTTTCGCAATTCACCATGTCGCAGCTTGTTATTAATCCGGCTTCGTCAGGGGCTGTTTTGCCTCGTGAAGTGACAGTCACGCATCGGAATCAGTGGACTTCGATATCGAATCCATTCAGAACTTTTGCGTTTGCCGCTAACACGCGTTTTGGTGATTTGGACAAACAACGTCGCGGTTTTTGGGGAGCAGGCTTACTGGCGTTTAACGATCAGGCAGGTGATGGTAATATGCGCACCAATGCAGCCGGATTAAACCTGGCGTATCATGTGCGTCTATCGCGATACCAGCACATTGGCTTTGGTATGCAGGGGATGTATATGTCTCGATTTGTCGATTATTCGAAATTTCAATGGGCAAGCCAATACGATGGTGGTGCGCACAATGCTTCACTTTCGAACGGAGAAAGTGGTTTCGTGCAAAATTTTGGCTTCGTTGATGTCAATACCGGAGTGTATTATACCCTTAACAATACGGCAGCAGAAGTGAATGTGGCAGACAATAACTATCGAATAATCAATGCCGGTATAGCTTTTCATCACATTACAACTCCAGAGTACGCTTTTGGAGCTGAAAGTTTTGAAGAGAATTTATATGTGAAGATGGTTACCCATGCCAATGCACTATGGAGTTTGCCGAACTCATCGCTTGCAATTGCTCCGAATGTGATGTTCCAGAAACAAGGACCACACGAACAACTCAACGTTGGTAGTATGGTACGCCTTGGTATAACCGGTAACTCCAAGTATACGGCGTTGGTCAAGAACTACGCAGTGTTTGGTGGGATAAACTATCGCCTTCGAGACGCAATCATCACCACCGGAATGGTAGAGTATGGTAACTACCAAATTGGATTGAGCTATGACTTCAATATTTCAAGATTGGCGAGTGCCAGTTCAGGTAGAGGCGGAGTAGAGTTCAATCTTCGCTATGCTCTAAGCGGAACAAAAGCCCGTATTCTTACATCGGGTATTAAGTAGAATGATCAACAATTGAATTATAGATTTCTCGTAAATGAAAAGAGTCGGCAATTGCCGACTCTTTTTCCTATAAAGAATTTCAAAGTGAATACAGAAAATTAGTCCCTGCGTCCGCCGAAAACACGCAATAAAAACAGGAACAGATTGATGAAGTCAAGATAGAGACTCAATGCTCCCATGAGCGCCAATTTACCGGCCGTCGCTGTACCATATTCAACACCTGCACCAATACGCTTTACCTTTTGAGTATCATAAGCAACAAGTCCTGTGAAAACTAAAACGCCCACACAGCTGATGAGGTAGTCAAAGGCAGCACTTTCCATAAAGTAGTTTACAACAGATGCAATTACGATTCCCAGAACGGCCATCATCAGTATTGATCCAAGCTTGGTAAGATCTGTTTTCGTGGTGTATCCAACTACTGCCATGGTTGCGAAAAGACCGGCTGTAATGAAGAATACTTTGGAAATGGCGGCTGAAGAGTAGATGAGGAAGATGACACTTAAGCTGATTCCGTTTACGAGTGAGTAAGCGAGAAATAGCCCCATCAACGCACTAAATGAAAGTCGGTTGAATGCAAAGCTCATAATTAATACCATGCCTATTGGAGCCAACATCACTCCCCACATGAGAATCGATGATCCTTGCAGAAGAGCCAGAATGTTTCCACTAGCGGCAAACCAATAGGCCGCAACACCGGTTATTACCAAGGCAAGAGTCATGTAAGAAAATACGTTGGCAACAAATGAGCGCGATACGGCGCTGCTGTCGACATTGATTGTTTGATCGTTGTAGTTATTCGGAAAGTTCATAGTGAGTGAAATTTATGAGGCTAAGATAGAATCATTCCCTCCGATGACAATCGTTAAAAAGGAATAAGGAGAAGGGATGAGTCTGCTGTCATTCTCCATTCTTCATTACTTCCCCCCGAAGTACTCTACGATATTGTTCTCTGTCTCATACAACTTGATGCTATGGAGTTGGTGCTCCTCGTTGCTCAAGTAAGGCTCAAGTTGCTCCCAAATGGCGATGACTACTATTTCGCACGAGGTCATTTTGCCTTCCAGAAAAGGAACGTCGAGGTTGAGGTTTCGGTGGTCCATCTTGGAAAGTACATGCTCTTCAATTATGTCGCTCATGTACTTCAAGTCGATACAATAACCCGTATCCTCTTGTGGCTGACCTTTCACCGTGACAAATAGGTCATAGTTGTGACCATGCCAATTGGGATTGGCGCATTTCCCGAATGTCTTCAGGTTCGTGGCTTCGTCCCACTTCGGGTTCCACAACTTATGGGCGGCGTTGAATCGCTCTCTTCGGGTAACGTATACGGTTTTCATGGCTGTTGTTATGTCTTCAAAGATAGTCTTGCATTGCGACTGACTTCCTTTTCGTAGTAACATTGCAGAGTGGGTTTGGTTCAGAACCAAATCCTGCAAGAATTACTTTCTTCTTATGATAGTTGTAACAGGAGCCTCCGGTTTTATTGGTAGTTGCCTAATTGGTCGACTCAATCAGGATCGATATAACGACATCGTGGCAGTCGACGATTTCAAAGGATTATCGACCCACCCCTCTCATGAACGAGCGGGGGTAAATTTGCGTGACAAGAAGATCATCGCGCGTGTTGACCGGACTGATTTTCACCGATGGTTGCGCGATAACGAGGATCAGGTTCAGTTTGTTTTTCACATTGGAGCGCGCACCGACACCACCGAGTTCAATCAAGAGGTTTTCGATGAATTGAATCTCCATTTTTCACAGGAAGTTTGGAAGATCTGCTCTGAATTGGCCATTCCACTCGTTTATGCATCTTCGGCGGCAACCTATGGAGGCGGTGAATATGGCTATAATGATGACCATGCTATCATACCTCAGTTAAAGCCTCTGAATCCGTATGGCGAATCGAAAAACGACTTCGACATTTGGGCGCTACAGCAAGAGGCTGCGCCGTTCTTTTGGGCCGGCCTCAAGTTTTTCAATGTGTATGGCCCGAATGAGTATCACAAGGGGCGCATGGCGTCCGTGATTTTTCACGCGTTCAAACAAGTGGAGGAGAAGGGGAGTATGAAACTTTTTCGCTCGCACCGACCTGAATTCGCTGACGGCGGTCAAATGCGTGACTTTGTCTATGTGAAGGATGTTGTTGAAGTGTGCATGTTCCTCATGCATCACAGAAAGAATAGCGGCATCTACAATTTGGGGTCCGGGAAAGCCCGTTCGTTCCTCGATCTAGCTAATGCTACTTTTAACGCGATGGGCAAAGAATCTTCCATCGAGTTCATCGATACTCCCGCCGATATCCGCGACAAGTATCAATACTTCACGGAGGCCAATATGAGCAAACTCAAATCGATTGGATATAGTAATGCATTTCATTCGCTGGAAGAAGGTGTTGCAGATTACGTAGCTAAGTACCTTATGAAAGGTCCGACCTACTTCTAGGTACGAAGTGATAGGCAGTGGATGAAAAAGTGTCGATACCTAATCTCTATCACCTATCACCTATGTGCGATTGAATTATCTTCGCTGAACTAAACCCTCGTGCTTTTGTTTTCTTATCAAATTGCACGCAATGAACTACATGATTATGGATCCCGAAACTCCCAAAGAGTTGAGCCCCTCAGAAAAGAAAGTAGCTGAAAATGTTTACTCAATCCTCGAGCATATTGGGGAGGATCCGTCGCGTCAAGGTCTTCTGAAAACACCTGAGCGTGTAGCGAAGGCTTATTCGTTTATCACACAAGGATATGAGCAGGACGCTCGTAAAATTTTGCGCAGCGCGATGTTCGATGAAGACTACAGCGAAATGGTGTTGGTAAAGGATATTGAGCTTTATAGTTTGTGTGAGCATCATATGTTGCCTTTCTTCGGGAAGGCTCATATCGCTTACATACCCAACGGTAAAATCGTTGGCTTGAGCAAAATACCGCGCATCGTTGATGTGTTCGCTCGTCGTCTACAGGTACAAGAACGTCTTACTATTGAAATTCGCGATGCTATTCAAGAGACACTCGAACCGGCTGGTGTAGCTGTGGTAATCGAAGCGCATCACCTCTGCATGCAAATGCGTGGAGTGAGCAAACAGAATTCAGCAACTACGACCAGCGCATTCAGTGGAGCATTCCTGGAAGATATCAAGACTCGTAAGGAGTTTATTTCGCTCATCGGTTCGAAGCTGTCCTAATTTTTTGTGATTATAGGAGCGGTGCGGCTCACGCTGTGACCGAATTTGTCATAGGAAGAACTATCTTTGTCTCGTGAAAAAGATAGCTGTCATTGATTGCGGGACTAACACGTTCAATCTGCTGGTCGCCGAGGTTACTCGCGAAGGATGGTCTGTCATCTTTCATAATAAAGTCGCCGTGAAGCTCGGAGAGGGCGGCTTTGAAGAAAAGATAATACATCCGCATCGATTTGTACGCGGACTGGATGCACTGCTCGTGCACAAATCAGCAATCGACAACCTGGAATGTGATCAAACATTCGCTTTCGCGACGTCTGCGCTGCGAGAAGCTTCCAATGGAACTTACTTTATTGCCAAAGCGAAGGAACTCTTTGGAGTGGACATCGAGCTCATTAGCGGTGACCGTGAGGCAGAGTTAATTTGTGAGGGTGTTCGTCGTTCAATGGATTTGGGTGATGAACCCGTCTGCATAATGGATATCGGAGGGGGAAGCACTGAGTTCGTCATTGCGAATGCACGCGAAATTTTCTGGAAGAAAAGTTATTTGTTGGGCGTAAGCCGACTTACCGACCGTATTCAACCTTCGGATCGTATTGAAGCGGCTCAGCTGCGCGAGTTGGAGGGTATTCTGCATGATGAATTGGCCGACTTGCGCGAAGCCTTGAAGTCATTTGCTGTGACTAGGCTCGTTGGTTCTTCCGGATCATTCGATACCATCAAGGCGATGCATTACCGCGATTCATTGGGAGAAACCATTTTAGCCTTGCACACCGATATACCGCTCGCCGGTTTTCAAAGCATTCATAACTGGTTATTGAAAAGCTCGTTGGCTGATCGTGCTAAGCATCCGGCCATACCCAGTATCCGAGCCCAGTATATGCCGTTAGCTGCGCACCTTGTCTATTTTGTACT
>JBIKSC010000079.1:0-10013 GCA_044348775.1 Flavobacteriales bacterium
CAACAGGCGGTGTGGCTCCTTTCGCGCACACTTGGTCGAATGGAGGCAATCAAATCATGAATGACAGCCTGTCTGCACTCGATAACTGGCTAGTACTTGTAGATGACAATAATTGCGAGCGGACATGTGAGTTCGTGATTACACAGCCCGAACCACTCGAGGCTTTGGTAAACAACATTCCGGATACATGCGCTCGCTCAGTGGGATCCTTCATTACTTCGCTTTCCGGTGGTGTAGCTCCTTATTCCAGTTACTGGTTTTTTGAAAAGGATAGCACCTACACCTTGGGAGTCAGTTATTCGGGTGCGGAAGCCGGTCTATACGATTTCCATATGATGGATTTAAATGGTTGCACGAAAGATTACTCCTTCGAAAAATCGGAGGTACCACAAGCGATTGTCTCATTCGTGAAACCCTACCGAAAATTCTGCACGCAGGAATCAACGAAATTCGAATTGGAGGCCGACAAAAACCTCCTGGAATATTCATGGAATATCAACGATCGATATTTTTCCACGCAGCCGGCTCCCGAAGTGTTCTTTGAAGAAACCGGGCAAGCGCAAGTGGATGTATCCGTCCTCGATGAGCACAATTGCATAGTAGACACAAGCATGACCATCACACTGGATGAAGGAATCAGCATGTATATCCCCAATGCAATCACCGCAGACGGCGATGGCTTGAATGATGTTTTCGGACCCGTCTATTCGGGAGTAGTACTTTACCGCTGTTCCATCGTAGACCGCTGGGGAATATCCGTATTCGAATCTAATAATCCTGATGAAAAATGGTTAGGTGGCATGCAGGGTGGCACTCATTACAACGGAAATGATGTTTTCAACTACATCATTGAAGTGACAGGCGAATGCGAAATCGAAAAAACATACAGGGGGTACGTGGTTCTCATCCGATAGTTTAACACACGCGCTTCACAATTTTAGAATGGTTGAGATTTCATGTATCGATGGTACAAATTATTCAACCTAATTTGCCGTCGATGAAAAACAGCCTTCTCGCACTGTCCATTCTATTGGTCTCCTTCTCTGCTTCTTCGCAGCGTCTTATACAGGACTTTTTTCACCACGGCGACTCACATGATCGCGTTGCAACGGGAGAAGTAAATCTTTCAGCTATCATCGACCAAGAGAGTCCTGTTGTAGGTTGTGGACAGCCTGTAACTCTTACAGCTACCATTATTGGCGCCGCTGAAATAGGCTGGAAGCGCAACGGCGAATTTATCAATGGTGCTACAACAACCACTTTTATCGCCAACCAGTCGGGCATCTATTCGGTGGTCGCCATATCATTACTATGTGAAATAGAGTCGGCTTCCGTAGAAGTGATTCTGGAATCACCTCTCAACGCAGCGATTCTCACACCATCAGGCACTTCAGCGTGCGCGGGCAATACTGTGCAACTGCAAGCCTCCGGCGGCAACGCACAATGGCAATGGTATCGCAATGGTATGATGGTGGCCGACGGTAACAACGAATTGTACAACGCATCCATCTCCGGAAGCTATACCGTAACAGGCAATGAATCTTCGGTGTGCGCAAGTACTTCCCTTCCGGTTGAAGTCGTGATTAACCCTCTGCCGGAAGTACTTCTGATATGGGAAGGCAACTCAAGTATTTGCGATGGCGACAGCTCGTTGATTGCCGCTCAACTTGAACCTCTGGAAGAAATTCTTTGGTTTCATGACGAATCACCTGTGGGGTCCGAGACCCCCACTTTATTCGCTACGGAAAACGGTGAGTATCAAGCCGTGGTAACGAATTCAACAACCGGCTGCTCTGCGCCTTCTAACTCGCTCTTCCTGCAAGTGGCGCTCGGTCAGGAAGTCGTTATTGCCAGTGTTGCAGAAACAACCTTCTGCGAAGGTCAATCCACATCGCTAACGCTTACTTCCGGACAAGGCGCAATTGAATGGATTAATAACGGACAAGTTATCCCCAATGAAATGAATGGCGCACTCAGTGTTTCTAATGCCGGCTCCTATTCTGCTCAAATAACCGGAGATAACGGCTGTGTTTCCGAGTCGAACGAAATCAATATTGAAGTAAGTCCTCTTCCTAACACTTCCTTCATTTTCGAAGGTATGGGCTTCCTGTGCGGGGTAGATGACACCTTAGATGTTTCAGTCGAAGAAGGCAATACTTACGAATGGTATGCAGACGGTGTTTTACTAAACAATGCTTCCGGTGCAAGCCTTTCTATAACTGAACCAGGAGAATATGCCGTGTTCGCATCTGATTCTATTGGTTGCACCTCCACATCACAACCTTTAGTTATTGAACTGGCAACTCTGCCCGAGCTCACCCTGGAGCCATCCGGCAACATCAATCTATGCGCCGATCAAGTTCAGTATTTCGAAGCCATATCCTCTGGAGCGATTCAATTCGAATGGTATCTAAACGGTATTCTGATTAATGATGCTACAAGCGACTATTTCGAAGCTACCATGGCCGGCGAGTACTCCGTGCTCATTGTCGATAATAACGGATGCACGACGCAATCATCCGTTGCTTCTATGCAGGTACTCACTGTCGAGACACCCGTCATTACCGATGGAGGCATCACGTCTCAAGGACAACTGTTGTTGGCGGGTGAAGCTTCCGGACATCAGTGGTACCTAGATGGCGAGCCAATACAAGGAGCAACAGGCTTGAGCTATTTAGCCACAGAGAACGGAGTTTATACCGTTGTTTCCATAGAAGACGTTTGTGAATCGCTTCTTTCTGATGGTTTCAGCGTCGTATTGGGAAACGTGAGTGAAGACGAATTTACCTTGCTGGCCTATCCAAACCCGAGTAATGAGGTTTTAGTTATTGAGCACCCGGCCTTGGCGGGCGAGGAGTTTTTCATTTACGATTCTGCTGGTGCATTAGTCAAACAGGATGTTGCCACACACACGCGCACTCAAATGGACGTGCGCATGTTTAGTCACGGTATCTATCACCTTATTACGAGCAGCGGATTTAAAACTACCTTCTCGGTTGTTCATTAATTCAGCTCAACAAGACTATCTAAGTAAGCGCACGATTATTCTGCTCCCGCTATTACCACCACAAACTCACCGCGTGGTTCATTCGATTGAAAATGCTCCAGCACTTCACTGGCGTTGCCACGCACAGTTTGCTCGAACTTTTTACTGATTTCACGACTAACAGAAACGGCACGATTGGCCCCACAAAACTGCACAAGCTGCTCCAGTGTTTTCAGCAAGCGGTGTGGACTTTCGTACAATACAACGGTAACTTCACTGGAGGCTATTTGCTTGAAGCGCGTTTCCCGTCCCTTCTTGTGTGGTAAGAATCCGATGTAGTGAAACTCTTCACAAGGAATGCCGCTCACAACCAACGCGGGCACAAACGCCGTTGGCCCCGGCAAACACTCTACTTCAATTCCAGCCTTGATACACTCGCGCACCAGGAGAAAACCCGGATCACTAATGGCGGGCGTTCCTGCATCGCTCACCAATACCGCCATCTGCATGCCTAGAATCTGCTCAACTGTCTTGGATACTATTGCGTGCTCATTGTTGAGATGGAAAGAACTCATCGGTTTGTCGATGCCCAGATGAACCAATAGCTTCCTTGACTCACGGGTATCTTCCGCGTAGATATGGTCGCATTCTCGCAGCATGCGAACCGCACGCAACGTAATGTCTTCGAGGTTGCCAATCGGTGTTGGCACCACAACGAGCTTCAAAATGGGATTATTTATTGGTGGCGGCGGTCAACCAGCGAACGGAAATCACGAGCAACCGTTGAACCTTCATTCCAACTATACTTCACCTCTAACGATTTCACATATTGCATCGCCTCATCGCGCGTTGAGGTGTTCAGCAAATCGATGGCTACCTCGTAATCTTGGTTATTGCCCTTGAACAGCTCGCGTGAAAACTGAAAGCGCTGATTCAGGGTGATGGCAATTTTGAGATCGGCTATCGGCGCATGAGTATGGTGCTGCGCAACAGTTTCGTGCTGAACCATGGTGCGCGCGAGCATCTCATTAACACTCGGCGTGGCCGGCAAAGCAGCCAAATCGAACAAGGTATTGGCTACCGGGGCCTGCTCTACAGGTGCACTCATGGTAAACAAGGGCTCCTGGTCCTTTAGCTCTTCGGTTTTCGTAACCTCAGCGATTGCATCAATCAGAGAAACCTGATTGTTGAGTTCCGGTTTCGATTCCTCAACAGTGTTAACGGCTGCAGCAACTTCGTGATTCGTTGTTGCAACAGCGCTTCCGTTAACCGACTCGTCAAATGCTTTGTAGCGAAGCACTACTAAGCGCTCGTATAATTCGCGACTTTGATTGACAACAATTTCAAGCTCTTCAAGCGATAGCTCTCCTGCCTTCAATCGTTCCATTTGCAGTTGAATGCTTGCTGACAATTCCTGCAATCGCGGATACTTAGTCGATTCGTTCATTTTGTGAGGGGTTTGTGGTCAAATCTAAAATGGAGAAACGCACGGAATTCGGAAAAATTCTAAAGTTTTTCACGTTCCTTTTTTGGCAAACTCGACTTTATGAGTTCATAGCTATGGTCAATGAGCCGGATGAACATCGCTTGGTCTACATCACTGATAGCAGCAACCGTATTCCAATGCTTCTTGTTCATGTGGTAGCCGGGGGTAATGCCCTCGTATTGCTCCCTCAACTCTACGGCCCACTCCGGATCACATTTCAGATTGGCTCCGGTAAAGCTCTCGATATCGCACAACGCGAACATTTTGCCACCGACTTTAAACACCAGTGTTCTTTCATCGAAAGGAAGATGTTCTGATACGCCCGGCTTTTTCAGACAATATTCTCGAAACGTTTCGACATTCATGAATCAATCATAAGCGGCGCATGGAACATACATCTTGTTACCTTCTTTGCAGGCTCTTATACCCACCACTATTTCGTGTGTGCTTCCGGAAACATAACGGATTTTATTCATCGTTACATCATAGGCATAGCCAATGGTGATGTATCGAATAGCTGAGAGTTTGAGCAGGGCTGAGAAGCCATGCCCGGAGCGAGCGCCTATGCCTACGTCAACCATATCTTTGAATGATAGCACCAGCTGACCATCGATCGACGCTCTGCTTTTACCTACATAATTAATCAAAAATGCCGGCTTGAAACTGAGTTCCTGTGTTAGCCTTGTTGCATAACCGTTGGCGAATGTGAAGTGCCTGCGCACCTGGGTATCGGTAAATCCATCGATGGACTTATTATTCACACTTCGAATAGACAAACCATAAAAGCGATCGGATCGATACAACCATAAACCTGCGTTGAACATGGGGAACACGAAGTCGTTCACAATGCCCGTAATCGCTGTTTCGGCCAACTGATTTTCGAACATCATTTCTCCATAATCGACACTATACTGGGCAAAGCCAAGCCCCAAGCCCGCCGCCAGAAAATACTTGCTGGCCAGCTTCATGTGATAGGCATAATTCACATGAATAGTAGTGTAGTTGAATGGCCCCGAGTCGTCGTTCTCAACCGTGGCGCCCAACCCATGAAAACGAAATTGCGACTTCTTGCCAATCTTCCCGTGAATGTTGGCAAACCCGGTGGTGGGAGCACCTTCAAACCCCTTCCACTGACGGCGCAAACCAAACTTCAAATCGAGACATGGAGCCGTTCCGACTACCGCCGGATTGTATTGCATGTAGTTGTAAGTGAAGTACGTGAAATGAGGCAATTGCTGAGCGTTCCAGCGATTGGCCAGCAACAACAACATCAATATGATAGCGTACCGTTTCATTTCAATGAACAATGCTTACAACACCTGTAGCGGGTGGTATGGTTACTTCCAGGGAGTTCAATTCAACCACATAGTAATAGGCTCCGGTAGGTAAATACTTTCCTTTATAGGTTCCGTCCCAAGGCTGTTCATACCCTACCGACTTAAAAACACTTTGTCCCCAACGGTCAAAAACTTCAACCTGACAAGTGGGGAACCGCTCAATTTGTCCGATGTTCCAAATGTCATTCGCTCCATCGCCATTTGGTGAGAAAGCTGTGTAAATCTCAATCGGAGAACCAATGGTAAGTGAGACGACATCCGTAACCGGACAATTACCCACCTGGCCACTAACCTGAAAGGAAGTGGTCTCCTCTGCGAAAACCTCCGGGTTCAAACTATTCGGATCGTCGAGGTATTGCCCCGGTGTCCACTGCACCGGATAATCGTTGTCGGCTCCCAAGACTTGCAAATAAGCAGATTCACCAAGAGCAACTTGCAACGGGTTGACGGTTGCTATAATATCTAGAGCTCCTCCAGAAATCGTCACATCAAAGGCACATGGATCAACGAGATTACCCCCCTGAGGAATGTGATTTGACCCTACAACCACAATGTAATCGGTGTCCGGCAAAAGTGCCGAACTCGGTGAAAACGTGAATGATTGGTCAGACCCTGCGCATTCCGCATTGAGAGAGGCAGAAGAAATTGAATTGCAAGGGTCTTCCCCCGGTTGAATCGGAAATACCGACACATAAATGAAATCGTTGTCGTTCTCTGTATTGTAATTACAATCCACAAAATCAATGGCAATGTCTACACTCTCCTGACCTGCAATTGTATTTGTGTGAAACGAGAACCAATTGGTATTGAAAAGACTGTCTGTGGGAACTAAATCAAAAATGCACTGGTTGGAATAAGGAGATTCCTGCAGCGAGTCCACCTGCTGCGGCTCGTCAGCGCAGATATAATTACTAAGCGCATCCGCACAACCTTGAGCATTCAAGTTACCGCACTGAAGGATAACCAGAAAAACAACAAACCCGACAATCAACTTATTCGTCATGTAGAAATTAGCTAGGGATAAGCAAGTGCAAGTTACATTTTCACGCCCGCAGAAACCATCCTGTTTCAAAAGCATTCGCTTTTTTTATACACAACGTTTTCCAACAACAGATGTTTCCTTTTCACTCAAATTCTACCAACACAGCGTTTTTTTCGACTGCTACTCCCTTCACGGCGCGCACTTTTTTAACAACTGCTGAAGCAGCACTCTTAATGACATTCTCCATTTTCATGGCTTCCAAAATGAGAATAGGTGTGTCCTTCTCAACAATGTCGCCCTCTTTCACCAACACATTGAGCACCATGCCGGGCATGGGAGCTTTGATTTCACGCATCTTCTTTTCGCCCACAACCTCCATCCCTAAACTCTTCAGCAACTCATCGTAACGGTCTTTCAATTGCAGCGTGTAAGGCCTGTTATTCACCTTGACGGTAAATTCCTTTGTCGTCGTATTGACCTGAACCAACTCAACATTCATCGACTTTCCATTCACAATCCAATGAGACCTCAACTCCGTTAATTGAGCCTTGCTTACTTCAACCTGATTTTCGTTGACATGCACAGTGTCTCCCTCCAACCGAACGTGAAGCTTCGTTTTCGCATTTACCGTTGCTGTATACATGGTGCAAATTTATTGCACGAAGCTAGGTACTTTCGCATTATGGCCGGCATCTACCTTCACATACCTTTTTGCAGGCAAGCGTGTCATTATTGCGACTTCCATTTTTCGACCCAGTTGAAAAGCATGGGCGACCTGTTGCAAGCCATGAGAAGCGAATTGCAAGCTCGCCGAGGATATCTAGAAAACGAACGGATCGAGACGATTTACTTCGGCGGAGGGACACCATCGCTGCTTCCCACCGACGATTTGAAGCGTGTGATCGATGACATTTACACCTATTTTCAGGTTATCGACAAGCCTGAAATTACCCTGGAGGCAAACCCCGATGACCTCACATATCACAAGATTATCGAACTCGCTCGCACACCCGTAAACCGCCTCAGCATTGGTATACAAAGTTTTCGAAATCAGGATTTACAATGGATGAATCGCGCACATACAGCAGCTCAAGCCGACTTCTCCGTGAAGTGTGCACAAGACCGAGGCTTCGAAAACATCACCATCGATCTCATCTACAGCATACCCGGATTATCGGAACGCGACTGGCTCGACAACATTAGCAAAGCGGTCGACCTGCAAGTGCAGCACATCAGCGCATATAGTCTTACCATTGAGCCGAAAACCGCATTCGGACATCAATTGGCGAAGCAAGAACTTCACCCGGTCGACGATCAAACAAGCGGAAATCAATTCATGACATTGGTGCACGAGCTCAAGCGTTGCGGATTTGAGCAATACGAGGTGTCAAATTTTTGCCTGCCCGACAAGGAGTCGAAGCACAACAGCGCATATTGGCTCGGTAAGAAATACCTGGGCATCGGACCATCGGCACACTCGTTTAATGGAACAAGCCGTCAATGGAACGTGGCCAACAACCCGCGCTATGCAAAAGGCTGGATGACCGGGAATCCCGAATTTGAAATCGAAACACTCGACAATCGCACACGACTCAACGAATACCTCATGACCAGTTTGCGCACGTCGTGGGGCATTGATCTCGATTTTATCCGCAAGACTTTTGATGTTGAGTTGTGGGAAACGGAAAAAGACTATCTGCAACAGCTCATGCAGGATGGTTTGATGACGAAAGAAAACGCAACGCTAAAACTTACAACCCAGGGGCTATTGCAAGCCGACCGCATTGCCTCCGAATTGTTTATTCTCGAATCATGATTACGCACATCGAACATCAAGGCCACACTTTTACCATCGACCTTTCCAGGCCTATCGAAATTTCCATTGCAATGCACGCAGAGGGGCCACGGGCGTGGTATGCCGGCAAAATGCGAATAGCGCCGGTCATCAATCAATACTTCACAGGTAGCGTGATGCTCGGCGGAAAGGTCAACTTCAACGATGTGTTTTTCAACCCGCATGCACATGGTACGCATACCGAAACCGTGGGTCATATTACACGTGAATTGGTTTCGATAGAACGAGCACTGAGCCGATATTGGTGGACAGCACACGTCATTACCATCACGCCCGCAACAAGCAGCGCGACAAACGACATAGAACAGAAAGGCGACAGCATCATAACCCTTCAACAAGTGCAGCAGGCTCTCGGCAACTCAATACCTGAGGCCGTTATCATTCGCACACTGCCCAACACGACAGATAAAAAATCGCGTGTATACTCCAATACCAACTTCACTTACATGCATCCCGATGCAGCGCAATGGCTTGCCACACAAGGCGTACAGCATTTGTTGGTGGATATGCCATCGATTGATCGCGAAGAAGACCAGGGAAAACTATTGGCGCATCATGCGTTTTGGAACTATCCTTCTGAACCGCGCATGGAAGCAACAATAACTGAGATGATCTTCGTGGAAGACAATGTAGTCGACGGCTTGTATATGCTCAATCTACAAGTGGCTTCGTTTCGCAATGATGCTGCGCCATCGAGACCCGTTCTTTATAAACTCCTATAGAATTAATCTTGGATTTTCTCTCTACGCATCTGCGGTAAAAAAATCAACCGCGGAGACGCAAAGAAATTGCTAGAGGACTTCTGCAACGGTGAATACAGAGCCGCCGATAAAAATCAAATCGTCTTCTTTTGCTACTTCAACTGCAGCACTATAAGCTTTCTTGACTGAACCGTAAGATTCCCCTCTCAACTGAAACTCTGATGCTTGCTGCTTGAGCATCTCCGCGTCAAGTCCTCTTGGTATATCAGCCTTGCAGAAATAATAGGTGGCCTTATTTGGAAGCAGTTTCAATACCCGCGTAACATCTTTATCGCCTACTAAACCTAACACGAAGTGCAATTGCTTGTGCGGTGTTTGTTGAAGTTGTTCAAGCACGGTACGAATACCATCTTCGTTGTGAGCCACGTCCGCGATGGTGAGCGGCGAATCATGCAGCTTTTGCCAACGCCCTAATAATCCGGTGAGTTCCACCACTTGCTGAAAGCCTTGCGCGATGTGCTCATTACTCACTCGCCATCCCAACGCAGCCAGTGTGCGCAGTGCCATGAATGCAGTTGCTCTGTTCTCTATTTGATAATGTCCTTTCAATGCACCGCCCGGAACGTATGCACTTGGAATATGCGAAGCATCAATCATCGGAGCTTG
>JBIKSC010000081.1:0-9976 GCA_044348775.1 Flavobacteriales bacterium
GTAATTGCGCGGTATTCCGTTGGCTCCGATGTTAATGTTGCCGACCCTTCTTCTGCGTCAATTGTGATGACGATCAATCAACCGTATTCCAATCATAATGGTGGACACATCGCATTTGGTCCTGATGGTTTTCTCTACATCGGCATGGGCGATGGAGGCAGCGGAGGTGATCCCGAAGCGCGTTCGCAGAATCCGCAAACCTTGCTGGGTAAAATGTTGCGCATCAATGTCGATGCTTTGCCTTACTCCATTCCTGAGTCGAATCCTTATTTCGGACAGACGGATACGCTCCCTGAAATATGGGCTCTCGGTGTCCGCAATCCTTGGAAATTCAGTTTCGACAGATCAACAGGCGACATGTGGATGGGCGACGTAGGGCAGAACCTTTGGGAGGAAATCAATTTTGAACCCGGCAGCAGTACGGGAGGATATAACTGGGGTTGGCGATGTTATGAAGGAAATGCGACCTACAACACGAATGGCTGTGGCAACATGAGCAATTATGATTTCCCGGTGAAGGTGCATGCCCACAATGAAGGTTTTTGCTCGATTACCGGTGGAGTTGTATACAGGGGCGAAGCCTATCCAGCGTTGGATGGAATGTATTTCTATTCCGACTTCTGTGATGGAGATATTTTCTCTCTGGTGCCAAATGGAAGCGGAGGTTTTACAGGGTCTAATCTTGCAGCTGCAGGCAATAGTGTCGTAGCATTTGGTGAAGACGCTTCCGGCGAAGTATACATCGCTAAAACATCGAACATTATTTACAAGGTACATGATAGTTGTCCATTTTATCCGCAACTGAACACAGCTGTTGCAGGTGAGTTGCAGTCGGATGCCGGAGTGAATTACTGGTGGTATCGCAATGACGAACTCATAGCAGGAGCGCAGAATCAATCGTTCGTTCCGTCGCAGGCCGGAACGTATTATGCCCGTGTTTCAAATGGCACTTGCACTCGTCAAACGAATTCGCTTGATTGGATAGTGCTGGGTGGTGTAGGTGGCTGCACGTATTCCAATGCAACAAATTATAACTCGTCCGCTCAAGTGGATGATGGCTCTTGCACGTTCAGCGTGAATTGTGATTGCCCGGCTGATCTAGATGTAGATGGTGTGATAACCGTACAGGATCTCTTGTTGTTTTTGGTGGAGTACGGAACTCTTTGCAATGATTAGTTTATGGAAGTAATAGAATGAGCAACGCAAGAACAATCGGTTTCTATTGCAGTTCTACCTCGTGGGGTGGACTGGAGATGAACACGGTTCGTTATGCCGGTTGGATGAGAGAAGTTGGATATCGCGTGGTTGTGTATGGCGTGCGTGACACTCCATTCTACAGCCAGTGCTCGATGCAAGGTCTCGATATCAGACCTGTGAAGCGTAACAAGAAATATTTTGATTTGCTTGCAGCGAGCCGTCTTACAAGGCTATTTCAACGGGATGAAATTGAGCTCATCTGGTTTCGTGATACGCGTGACATGGATGCACTAGGCTGGGCAAAACGTTTATCGACGCAGTCATTCAAACTCCTTTATCAACAAGCCATGCAATTTGGCGTTGCTAAACGCGATGTGTTTCATACGCATCGTTTTCGACCTATTGATGCATGGGTAAGTACTCTTGAGTTTTTACGAAATCAAGTGGAGAGAGCCACGCGTTTTCCCAAAGAGCGAATCCATGTTGTTCCGCTCGGTGTGGATCCGTCGCGGCTGCGTATAGGAGAAGACTTGCGATTAGCTGCACGCAAATTTTATGGCTTGAGTGATGGTGATTTTGTTTTTGGAGTCCTGGGAAGGTTGGATGTTTTGAAGGGGCAGCATCTTGCCATTGAAGCTTTGGCCGGGTTGCAGAAGCTCGGCAGAATGGCACATCTGCTCATTGTAGGTGAGCCAACACTTAATGAAGGGGATGATTATGCCCGACAGCTGCGCGATAGGGTGAAGCAGGAAGGGTTAGAGGCGTATGTGCATTTTCATCCGCACAGCAATGAAGTGTTTCAATTCTATCATGCAATTGATGTGTTTATGCTTTGTAGTAAGGGCGAAACATTTGGGACGGTAACCATCGAGGCAATGGCAAATGGCTTGCCCATCATTGGAACGAATACAAGTGGAACGCCCGAAATTCTCGACGGAGGAAAATGCGGAGTGCTGGTTGATGCGGACGATAATTCTGCATGGCCTAAGGCGATGAGGAAGATGATGGATCAACGAGATGATGCTAGATCTATGGGGCTATTAGCACAGAAACGTTTCTTCGAAAACTACTCGAAGGAAATGAGCGTCATTCGAATGAAAGCAATTGTTGAACGTTGCATCGCATGAGTCTCGATTTTATGAAATATATCCGATGCGCATCCGTGCCTGCGTTCATCTGTATTGCACTTCAATATCGTAAACTTCAACGTTCAAAATTCAGTCTTCTTTTCGCAGCATTACTTCTTTTTTTTAGCCTGCATTCAATGCCTGTATTCGCCCAATTGGACAGCATTGGGCGTTGGTCATTGGCTGTTTCTCCTCAAGGTGGCTTTGTTATTCCACATCATAAATCGATAGCTCATCTTATCCAAGGCCATTCAGTCGGATGCCACCTTTATGCGAAAAAGTTAGTGAACGGCTCGAACTATTGGCATGAGGCTTATAACGTTCCGGAGCATGGCGTAGATGCGACATATATAAGTACCGGTAACCCTGGTCAATTGGGAAACCAGTTTGCCGTTTCGTACTTCCTTAATCTTCCATTGAATGGAAAGCGCTACGTCGATGATTGGTTGCGTATCTCGACACCCGGTTATCGTCATTGGCTCGGCTTGGGGTTGGGCATGGGCTATGCAACGAAACGATGGGATTTGCAAGAGAATCATCAGGCCGCTGTTCTTGGCTCGCAGGGTAACGTGGCCATTTCGCTTCAGTATTCAGGACGTATTGCCGCCTTTAATACGGGCGAGATACGAGCGGGTATTCGCCTGACTCACCTGTCGAATGGTGCTTTTCAACTTCCCAATTTGGGCACCAATAATGCAGGCTTGTTTTTGAGTTATGTCGTAGGTGGTAATCGCTCGTCATTCATGAAAATTATCCCGGCTCCAACTATTGAAAAGTACATCCTCAGCTTTGGGTTAGTGAGTGGGTTGAAGGAAATTCCCCCACCAACAGGAAGAAAGTATGTGGCGGCAGTTTTTTCGCTGCTGGGAGAACGACGTGTGTCGTACAAAAGCGCCTTTGGAGTGGGGATGGATGTATTGTTTGATTCATCTGTGAAGCCATTGGTGAAGCAACGAACCGATTATGTAATTCGAGATGTGGAAGCGCTTCAACTCGGCGCACTATTGTCCTACAGTCTTTTCTTTGATCGATTCTCACTCAAAATCCAACAGGGATTTTATTTGATGGATAAACAGCGATTGAATGGAACGCTTTACCATCGCGCAGGATTGCGTTATGCGATCGGTAAGAATTTCTACGCACAGCTTACATTGAAAACACATTTTGCGAAGGCTGATTATGGTGAGATAGGAATGGGATACGTTATCCGAAAATGAAAAATTGTTCCCTCATATCGCTGATACTGTCAACGCTTTTTGCGATGGTTCTAGTTGCATTCACCTCCTGTAATCGAGAAGATGCGCCCGATTGTTTTCAGCGAGCAGGTGAGGTGAAAACGGTGCAGCGTGATCTCGATGAATTTTACTCGATTGAGTTGAATGATTACATCCAATACGAATTGTTGGATACCTCTTATTTCGGTGTCATTATTTCCGCACCCGGAAATTTGATTAGTGATATTGAAACTCAGGTTAGCGACGGACGGCTTACTATCAGCAATACAAATCGTTGCAATTTTGTTCGTTCATTCAAGAGTAGAATTACTGTTCGCATTTGCGCTCCCGATTTTTTTGACATTCAGAATTATGCAACGGGAGACATCAGCTCCGTGAATCAGCTTATAGGTAATCGCTTTTCGCTTGAAAATAGAGGTGCCGCCGGAGTTCAGCGCATTTCGTTGCAATCAGACACCGTCAACATCGCAACGCATACCGGCGTGAGTGATGTAGTTTTGGATGGGTCGTGCGATGTGGTTTATTTGTTTAATCAGGGACTAGGCAAGATGGATGCGCGTGACCTTCAATCGAATTATGCCTTCGTCAACAATTCTTCGCTGAATGATGTGTACGTCTATTCGCAAGATTATCTGTACGGTTTCATCCAGTTTTCCGGAAACATCTACTACGTGGGCAATCCGAAAGGCATAGATAGCCTAGTGAAAGGTGATGGTGAAATGAAGCCTCTCTAGTGTTCGTCAAAGAATGCTGAAAGCTTCAACAGAATGTCTTGCGGACAACGCATGGGTTTGCCGGTTGCTGCATCAACAAACACCAAATCTGTTTCTGCTTCATTGAGTAAGGTCTCACCCCGATGCGTTTGATATTGAAACTGAATTCGTGCGGTGGGTAGTTGACTGATTGCGGTAGTTATTCGGATTTCATCATCATAATGCGCCGGAGAAAAATATCGAATGTGAAAATCGATTACAGGTAGCAGAATACCTGCATCTTCCAGTGACTTGTAAGTAATGCCGCATGCCCGCAAAGTTTCTACGCGAGCTACTTCAAAATAGGTTGCGTAGTTACCGTAGTAGACGTAGCCCATTCGGTCTGTTTCCGCATAACGAACACGCAGGTGGGTGTGGTGTGAAATCATGTGCGAAAGGTCGTAAATCGTGTGCGCTTCTGAAAGCTGCGGCCCATGTGGTTTTTGCTGATTTGTACTAAACTTGTGACTTTAAGTGTGTTATCTCTTTTGGGTTGAATGAAAACTTGCTACACTGCTAAACTGCCTGATTTTGCAAGCCTTTCGTGAGAAAATGTTCGGAAGTCAAACTTTTTTAGAAGTCAAGACCAAATAACTTTTTTTTTTCACTTTTTTCATTATTCATTTGCCACGCATTCGACGGCAGAGACTAGATGAAGAAGTTTCGAATGCCCTGACAAGTTTTAATTAACCCCAAAGAACTACTCAGCTACATGAAGAAAGACCATAATCAGGTTTGGAACAACTGTTTGGAAATTATCAAGGACAATGTAAGTCCTCAAGGATTTAAAACCTGGTTTGAGCCCATAAAGCCTGTGCGCTTAGAAGAAAGCGTACTCACCATTCAGGTGCCATCTCAATTTTTTTATGAATGGTTGGAAGAGCATTACGTTACGTTGCTCAAGAAAATCATTCGCAAAGAGTTGGGTACCGAAGGACGTTTAGAGTACTCCATCATCATGGAGAACAATACGAACTCGAATCCCTACACCATTAAAGTTCCAACCAGCAACCGCAAGGCTGTGAAGAATGCTGTTGTCAGCATGCCGCTGGATATGGGCGAGTCACCTATCAAGAACCCGTTCATCATTCCCGGCTTGCGCAAAATGCAAGTTGACTCCAATTTGAATCCGAATTATTCGTTCGACAACTTCGTAGAAGGTGATTCAAACCGCTTGGCTCGCAGTGCAGGTTTCGCTGTTGCGAACAAGCCTGGTGGTACTGCCTTCAATCCGTTGTTGATTTATGGCGGTGTTGGCTTAGGTAAAACACACCTTGCTCATGCCATTGGTATTGAGATTAAGAATAAGTACGAAGACAAGACTGTTCTCTATGTGAGCAGTGAAAAGTTTACGCATCAATTTATCGATGCTGTGAAGAACAATACAGTCAATGATTTCACACACTTCTATCAGATGATTGATGTGTTGATTATCGACGACGTTCAGTTCTTCAGCGGAAAGGAAAAGACACAAGACGTGTTCTTCCACATCTTTAATCACTTGCACCAAACCGGAAAGCAAATCATCATTTCGAGTGACAAGCCACCGGTTGAAATGCAGGGCATGGAGCAACGCCTCCTCAGCCGCTTCAAGTGGGGATTGAGTGCAGACTTGCAAGTACCTTCACTCGAAACGCGTATCGCGATTCTCAAGAAGAAGATGTATGCCGATGGTATCGAATTGCCGGATGAGGTAGTTGAATACCTGGGCTACTCAATCACATCGAATGTTCGCGAACTGGAAGGAGCACTCATCTCATTGATCGCACAGTCATCATTGAACAAGAAGGCAATCACGTTGGATCTTGCCAAGCAGATGATCGATAAGTTCGTTAAGAATACTGCACGTGAAGTGAGCATCGATTACATCCAGAAGGTGGTGTGCGATTACTTCGATTTGCCAATCGAATTGTTGAAGAGCAAAACACGCAAGCGCGAAATCGTTCAGGCTCGTCAAATCGCGATGTACTTCGCCAAGAAGATGACCAAGAGCAGCCTTGCCAGTATTGGAGCTCACTGCGGTGGTAAAGACCACGCTACTGTGTTGCACGCATGCCGCACGGTGAACAATCTTCAAGAAACGGATAAGCACTTCCGCAAGTACTTGGATGATTTGGAGAAGAAGTTGTCGATTGCATAAGCGATTTACTTCCGAGCAATATCCTCTGAAATAATGGAGAATGGAGAATGGAGAATGAGGTCACCCTTCTCTATTCTCCATTCTCTTTTCTCTTGTTAATAACCCGCAGTTTCGTTCATGCCCTTCCTAACCTTCGCCGTATATCTTTGACGGCGTAATAGAACAATCCAACATGAAATTCATTGTTACAAGCACTGCGCTTTTGAAGCAGTTACAGCAGTTGAGCGGTGTGCTCAACAGCAGCAATACATTGCCTATCCTAGATAACTTCTTGTTCGAAATAAAGGACAAGGCACTTACCATCTCGGCAAGTGATCTGGAAACGGCTATGAGCACTCAAATGGCTATTGAAGCCAAGGAGGAAGGCTTGATTGCCATACCTGCAAAAATCTTGTTGGAGATTTTGAAGAGCCTACCTGAGCAACCGCTCACCTTTACGATCGATAAGAAGACATTGGGCGTTGAGATTTCGAGTGACTATGGTAAGTACAAGCTAACGGGTGCTAACGGAGAAGATTTCCCTAAGACCCCGGCATTGAGCGGATCGAAGTCTTTATCAATTTCAGGGGAAGCGCTTTCACGCGCTATCAATAAGACATTGTTTGCTGCGGGCAACGATGACATGCGACCCATCATGAGCGGTGTCTTTTTCGAGATACACGAAAACGAAGTTCGTTTTGTGGCAACCGATGCACACAAACTGGTTCGTTACACACGCACCGATGTAGGTGGAGGTGGCGCAGCATCTTTTGTAGTGCCCCGCAAGCCACTCAATTTGCTCAAAGGAGCATTGGGCGCACACAAGTCGGATGTAAAGATTGAGTACACTGAGAACAACGCGCTTTTTACGCTGGACAATGTAGTCTTGATGTGCCGTTTGATTGAAGGTAAATTCCCAAACTACGAAGCAGTAATTCCGAAAGAGAATCCGTTCAAACTAACGGTTGATCGTTTGGATTTGCAAAGCTCTATCAAGCGCGTATCGATTTTCGCTAACAAGACGACTCATCAAGTTCGATTGAAAGTAGGCGGAAGCGAACTCAATATCTCAGCAGAAGATTTGGATTTCGCTAATGAAGCACAAGAGCGTCTTACATGCTCTTATGCCGGCGATGACATGGAGATTGGTTTCAACTCACGTTTCTTGAATGAAATGCTCACCAATCTCGATTCAGAGAACGTCAACATCGAAATGAGCGCACCCAACCGTGCAGGTATCATCACCCAAGTCGAAAGCGACAATGCCGGTGAGGATATTTTGATGCTGGTGATGCCGGTGATGTTGAATGGGTAGTGGAGAACGGAGAATGGAGAATGGAGAAGAATGGATGAGATCTTTCATTCAACATTTATAAAATATTCTAACTAAAAAGGCCCGCATTGAATTTCAATGCGGGCCTTTTTATTCTCCATTCTCCATTCTCCATTCTCCATTCTCCACTCGCCACTCGCCATTAGCCACTTTTGCGCAGCATCTTCACCACCACCATCAACAGCACTCCCGTGCCCAAGATGCCCAGCGTTCCCCATATCCAGGAGAAACTGCTTTTCATTACAACAAGGAATACCACAGCAATTAGAATGACGGTGGGCACTTCGTTCATCATACGCATGCCTACGGATGTGTAGCTAAGCGGATGTTCGCGAATGCCTTTTAAAACGCGCTGGCCATACAATTGGTAAACGAGCAATCCGGCAACGAATGTGAGCTTGATATGCATCCACGGTTGGGTTAGAAAACCGGTATTGAGAACCAACAACCATATTCCGAAGATGAGTGTGAGCATGCACGATGGCCAGGTGATGGCATACCACAACCGGCGCTCCATGATCGTGTATTGCTCTATGAGAATGCCACGGCGAGGTTCTTCAGTACGAGCGGCCTCTGCATGATACACGAATAGGCGAAACATGTAGAAGAGTCCTGCGAACCAGGTTACCACAAAAATGATATGGAGCGATTTGATAATGGTGTAATATTCCATGAGGTCAAAAATAGGTTACGTGCATCGTTGAGTTTCCGAGCATGATAAGGGAAAATTTCCAATCTTTTTTTGAGTGTTGGTACCCTTTTTATATTTTTGTCGTGTATGTCCAAAAAAGGATATGCCGTCTTTCCGAAAAACGTTACGAGTAGGGAAATTTATTAAAAACCATATCTATGAAAAAAGTTTACATGATGTTGGCTGTTTGCGCTATCGCATTGGCCTCTTGCAAAAAAGAGTACACTTGTGAGTGCACTTACACTGATACCCTTGGCTTAGGCTTAACAATAGATCCGGTATCTTACACCTTTGAAGCAAAGAAGGCGGATGCTGAGTCAGCTTGCGAGGCTTATAATGTAACTGCAGGCGGTACAGGTTGGGATTGCAAGTTGAAGTAATTCTCAATTCCAAAGTATACAAGTCCATCTCACTTCGAGATGGATTTTTTTTTGTTGTAACTGCAGTCACTAGGCCAGATTAATGTGATTTTGCTATTGGTACCCTCAGAATAATGACTAAAAGAAATGTGCGGAATTGAAAACGCATAGCATGCGGGTAAAGGTTGTCATTGCCCATCCAGGGGTTCAGTGGGGTGTATTGTTTCTATTTAGATGCTGATTTTTTTAAGTGTATGATTGCTTTTGTTTGCACTATCGTTATACGTGTATATTCGCTCACTCACAATTCATTAACGAAGTAATCTTAGAGTCATGAAAAAAGTTTTAGTGTTATTTGTAATGATAGGTTCAGTTCTGACGTCTTGTAAAAAGGATCACGTATGCAGTTGCGAGGTCTTCGGAACAACGAATTCTATCATCATTCAAGATGCAACATTATCTGAAGCGGAAGATGTATGTGCTATTGAAAGTGACGGAATTGAAGAGTTTGGTGGATCCTGCCAACTCGATTAATTCCTAGTACACCAGGAAGTTTCTGCTCTGCCGTAATACCCTTCAATAAGACCATGAGAAAGTTTGGTTTTTTTATAGTCGTGTGTATCCTGATTTTCCTTCTCGTGCCATTCGGTTATGGGTTGTTGCGCTCTAGCCTTCAATCTGCCAGTCTGAGCTGGGTCTTTATGGAGTGGTTTTATTATGTGTTATTAATTTTAATGGGGGCTGCACTCGTGGCTCTTTCACCTTTGAAATGGAGTAAATTCTCGTTTTGGAAACGGGCGTTAGTTGGCTCTGTACTCGTTGTTTTTCCCTTTTTAGTGGGTTTTATACAACATCCAATCTATGAGGATATGTTGTGGGACCTCTCTCAAGATGTGTCAATGCTCGAAGCAACAGTTGATTATCAAGAATCAGATTTGGTTGTGATTGCTATTGCAGATTGTCCTTATTGTAAGCGTGCTATAACTGAGATGAAGGCCTTGCACGATCGTAATCCGCAGTTACGTATGCGCATGGTCGTATGCACAGCAGACAGCACTTGGCTGATACCCTACGCGGAGGAGGCCGATGGTGCGTTTGAAGTAGTGATGGCAGAAAACATGGATGTTCTGGCCACGCAAGCCGGCGGACATTTCCCCGCATAT